>VGIW01000015.1 GCA_016867715.1 Candidatus Eisenbacteria bacterium
ACGGGCCGAAGTTGTAGCTCGCGTAGGCCACGTCGTTCGCGGAGAGCTGCGCCCCGAACTTGATCTTGTTGCCGCCGACGATCGTGAAGTCGTACTTCGTCGGGCTCGCCAGCGCGTCGAAGTGGGCTTGCGTGTGGTACGTGCAGACCACATCGGCCGCGCCGGTGTCGATCGCGACGTCGACGGAGTACGCGTAGTTCGTCTCGTCGCCCTGGATGGCCCCGGCCAGCAAGGCGGTGGAGATGTACGGATAGAAGTTCTGGACCGTGAGGACCTCGTCGAGCACGCGGTTCGCGTACCAGAAGTACACCGCCGCCTTCTCGGGATCCGCCGCGTTCTGCGAGTCGCTCAGCTTGGCCCGGATCCAGAGCTCGCTTCCCCGCGTCACCCAATCGAGAACCGTGTCGGTGTAGTGGATGTCCTCGGCCGCCGCCTTGGCGAGAGGACGAGCCGCCGTGTCGATCACGGCCTCGGTCGAGAGCCGGCCGAACTCGTACGGGTTGAGATGCGGAGGCGTCGTGTTCAGCTCCTCGTCGGTCGCCCCGATCGAGAACTGATAGCGCCCGTCCGTGAGGCCGCTGATGTTCCAGGCGAACGTGTACGGGTAGACCGCGTCCGCCGGGACGTTCGCGCGCGTCCACGGGTTGTTGAAGATGTTGAGGTCCGGATCGGTGTAGTAGCAAGGATCCAGACGGAACCAGACATACACCGAGTCGACCGTCGTGGTGTCCTCGGCGGTCACCATGAGATCGAGGGTCGTATCGTCCGCGCCGAGCTGGTCGCCGGCGTCGCCGTCCGCGACGGGGCCGAGCACGTCGATCGTGTCGCCGTTCGAGAAGGCGTAGATCACGTCCGTCTCCGGCGGCACGTTCTCTTGGATCGTGATCGACACGTAGTGCGGGAACGGATCGAAGTTTCCGGTCTTGTCAAACGCGACGGCGTGGATCAGAACCTGCGTGTCGGTGTGGAACCACCCGAGCGCCGTCATCGCGTCGATGTCCATATAGACCGCATACGGCGCGAGGTGATCCTGCGCATTGAAGTCGTCCTCGTCCGCGACCCCGTCCCCGTCCGTGTCGGTGAGGTTCGTGGGGTCCTCCTCGATGAGCGGATGGATCCGCATGCCGAGCATCTCGGTGAGCGCCGGCGCGATCCCGTTCCGGAGGAGGATATCCGTCGAGGTGACCGTGAACGTCGTGTCGTCGGCGTAACGGTCGTGGACGATCGCATCCCCGAGCGAGAACCCGGTCGTATCGTCCAAGTTCACAAAGAAGTCGTTGTCGTCGTTGAGGTCGAGCACGTCCCACGTCGCGCCGCCGTCGAGCGAGTACTCGAACTCGACGTACTTCAGGTCGGCGTCCGGGCTCTCCGCCCAGATCTTGATGAAGCCGTTGTCGCCCGCGACGATCAGGTTGTTCAGATTCGCCGCGCCCACGGTCTTCTCGCCGCCGTGACCGATCGCGATCGCGGCGATCGTCGCCGCCGGGGGCTCGGTGTCGAGCGAGATGACCTCGTACGGGATCGGCGAGCCGGCGGAGGTCGTGTCGGTATTGCCGAGCTCGTCGGTCGCCACCGCGCGAACGAGGTACTGGCTTCCGAGGCCGGCCACGTTCCAGTTCCCCATCCAGAGCTGGAGGCTGTCGGTCGGGCCGTTCTGGAGGAAGCCGCCCATGTTCTGGCGGAAGATCCAGTCCGGGTTGTTGAACGCGTCGCTCGAGTCGGCGTCCGCGTAGAACTCGATCGCGGCGAAGGCGGTGAGCGGGTCCCCGAGCGTCGGCGTTCCGATGATCACCACGTCGCCTACGTTGTAGACGCCGTTCATGTTCACGTCCCGCACGATCGGGTCACGCTCCGAGTAGCCGTCCCCGTCGTAGTCGACATACTTGATGTTCGTCGGGAACGAACGGTAGAGGTTCGCGCCCCAAACGCCGTGCAGGCTGTCGAGCATCCGGAGCGTCCCGGCACCCTCCCGAAGGATGATGTCGCCTCCCGGATCCGCGGAGAGCGTGTCGTCGTTGTCGTCCCTCGTGATGTATACCCAGTAGCTCCCCGCGTCGTTCGGCGTGCCGTCCGCGTCCAGGTCGTACCAGTACTCGAAGTCGACTCGGTCGACCTCGATGTCGTGGATCCAGACCTTCGCGTAGAGGGCGAAGGTCGAGTCGTCGAGGCGGGTCGGTGGGTCGATGTACGCCCGGAGCCCGGTCTCGCGAACCTTCGCCGTGAAGATGAAGGTCGTGAGCTTGTTGTCGTTCCCCTCGACGTCGCGCGCCCACGCGCGGATCTCGTAATCACCCTCGGTGATCAGGGTGTCCGCGGTGTTCCACGTCACGGCGACCGGCGGGTAGAGGTCGGCCAGCGTGTCGGTGCCGGAGATCGTTCCGGTGACCGAGCCCATGATCTCCCAATCGCCGTACGCGGTGGCGGTCTTCCCGTACGTCACCTTGCGGTACTCGAACCGCACGAACGGCACGTCGGTGAACGCCGTGAGGTCCCGGTCGTCGAGATCGCCTCCGGTGATCCGGAAGATCACGACCGAGTCCTTCGGCACCTCGCAACCGTTCGAGAGGTCGGCGTCGATGTTCCCGCCGAGCACCTCGCACGACGAGATGTTCGTGATCGGGATCACGCCGTCGACCACGGTGAACATGAGGTCGTAGGTCGCGAGCGTGGTGTCGAGGATCTCCCAGTTGCCGAACGTGTCCTTCGAGCGGACGCGGAAGTAGACGTCCAGCGTGCTGTCCGGCGGGGAGTTCCCCATGATCGGCGCCGTATAGAGGTACGCGAACGGCGCGTTGTTGTCCGTGCCGGCGGTGACCCAGGTTGACGTAGCAAAGTTGTACGCCTCGAAGAGAACCTCGACGACGTCCGGGTTCGTGATCGCATGGACCCAGTAGGTCGCCGGCGTCGGCGGCACGTTCTGCGTCGAGTCGTACGAATCGAACACCTGGATGCCGGCGAGCGGCTTGACGTCGTAGGCTCCGAAGGCCGCCACGTCGATCGTCGCGTCCTCGGCGGTCAGGTTGAGGACGAACTTCTCGGACGTCGAGTTATCCGGATTGAAGTTTCCGGTCCGGTTCGCCGGGTTGTACCAGATACCGGTCGCCGACGGCGGCAGGTACCAGTGGCCGACCGCGACCGAGTCGTCGTTGTAGCCGATCTTCGGGCCGATCGACTGGCCGACCCAGTCGTACGCCACCGCGCGGATCTCGAACGTGTCCGCGTCGGTGATGCCGTAGAGGGTGGCCACAAGGCCCATGTTGATGTTGAAGCCGTTCTGGAAATACCAGTGGAACGCGCTGTCGGCGGCGGAGACGGTCTCGTCGCCGTACAGGCCGTTCGGGTTCTTGCCGAGCCCGTTCAGCGTGTCGCCGCTCAGGTCCCACCAGTTGGCCACGTCGAGGAGCCACGGCATGTAGTCCACGCCGGTGCCGGTCCGAGCGAGGCCGTCGACGTCGTTTTGGGAGATCGTCGAGCCGTCGATCATCCCGTCCTCGTCGTCGTCCCAGCGCATGTAGTGGGTGTAGAGGGTGTCGGCGTTGTTGTCGACCGTCCCGTCGTTGTTGTTGTCGACGCCGTCCGCGAGCGGAGTGCTCCTCGCCGCCTTGACCTCGACGTCCGCCGTGTCGGCGAGACCGTCGCCGTCATCGTCGTACCCATCGATCCCCGGGAACCCGCCGTCGCCGGCGTTGTCCCCCCTCGGGTCGAGAGCCATCTCGGTCCACGACCCGCCGTTCTTCTTGATCTGAACGACGAGGTAGTCGACCAGCGAGTCGGACGGGGTCTCGAACGTCAGGTCGATCCAGTTCCCGATCTTGAAGATCTGGAGACCTGGCTCCTGCATGTTCGTCTCTTCGTCGACGTCCCACCGGCTGTCCTGCTGCTCGACGCGCGAGATGTAGCAGACCTCGGGCGCGACCTGATCGAGATCGATCAGCATCGTGTCGAGCGCGAGGTTCTGGTGCGAGTCCATGAGGTTCACGATGACCGGAAGGTCCTTGATCACCGCGAAGCCGGTCTCGGTCTTCGGGAGGCCCGACTCGTCGGTCACCGAGGTGGACGCGCGGATCGTGTCGAGGACCGCCCAGAAGAGACGCTCCTCCGGATCGTTGTAGTCGAGGTTCCCGTCGCCGATGTTGTAGAGCTTGTTGCCGCCGTGGTTCGTGTAGGCGGTGTCGGCGATGTTCCAGAACTCCTCGCCGAGATCCCAGACGCCGTTTCCGTTCTCGTCGATGAACGGCTCCGGCCAGTTCTTCTGGTTCGCGAAGGGCTGGTACGTGTCGCCGCCGGCGGCCGTCGTGTCCCAGTCATCGTCGTTGTCGGTCTGGTCGGCGAGCCAGTTCTTAAACGCGATCGAGTCGTTGCCGGTGTAGGTGTCGACCTTCGAGAAGTCGGCCCACATCCGGCCGCGGGAAGCCGCGAGGTTCAGATAAGTAAGCAATGGGTCGAGCGCGAGCGGGTTCACCGTCATCGTGTCGCCCGCTCCGGAGAAGTCGAGCCTCACGACGATCGAGTCGCCGTTCGCGTAGATGCGGAGCGGGTTGTACGGATCGACCATGTTCCCGATGCGCGCCGAGAAGATGTCGTTGAGGTGCGCGAAGGGATCGCTCGCGTTCCCCCACTGGTCGTAGGCGACGAGCCAGACGAAGTTGTCGTCGTCTCCGTTGTCGTGGCCCATGTTGACCGGGCCCCACGCGCCGCCGCCGTTCGCGTTCGCGACGGCCAGCGTCTCGGTGAGGGCCGCGTCCCCGTAGACGACCACCTTCGCGTTCGCCTCGACAGAGCCGGAGTCGGCGTAGATCGAGTCGTTCAGCGTGCCGGCCGCGTTCCAACGGCCGATCACGTGGATCACGTTGTCGTCCTGATCGAACTTCGGATCGCCGGCCAGGATCCAGTCGCGGATGTCGTCGATGTGTCCGGCCACGAACGTCTGCTGCAGGGCGATCGCCTGCTGCGTTCCGGCGAAGTTGATCACGCCGTAGTTGCCGTTGTAGTCCACGCCCACGATCCCGACGTGGATGATGTCGCCGTCCTCGATCACGTCCCGGTTCGAGACCACGCTGTCCGGGGTGATGTTGAGGTAAGCGATGATCGGGTTGTCCCGGTTCGGGGTCGGGTTGAAGACCGGGATCCCGCGGTTCCAGTTGGCGGTCACGAACGTGTCGGTGACCGCGGCCCCGATCCGGGTGAAGAGCTTGTAGTACTTCACGCGATCCGTGCCGGCCGACTCGCGCCACGCGATGCGCGCGATCGAGGAGTCGTTCGGCCAGGAGAACTCGCGGACGAGATCGGTGCGGACCTGAATGATGTCCGACATCGTCGGCGGGTTGTTGTAGCGGACCGGATGACGGACGCTGGAGGTCGCGACCTCGCCGGAGGCCGAGCCCTCGATCGGGGTCGCCGCGCCGGTGTTGATCGCGATCGTCGCGCCTTCGGACCAGGAGTTGTCGTTGATTCGGCGGGCGAAGCGCCGGCCGGTCCCCACCCAGTTCGAGGCGCCGTTCGGCGTGAACCCGCGGATGAGGAACGCTCCGTCCTGAACGGTCGAGCCGGTCACCTGCTGGCTGAAGTGAACGATGACCGAGTCCTGTCCGCCCGTCAGGTTGTCCTTATAGAGAGCGGCCAGAATGATGGGCCCGAGAGAGACCGTATTGGCCTGCGTGTCGGTGTTCGGGTCCCACATGTCGTTCTGCATCACGTCCGTCGCGGAGTGCCGGATGTTGTCGCCCGCGGCCGCTCCGGTCGCCGGGTTCGTGAAGCGGACGACCCACGGCGTCCACGGCTGCTCGACCGGCTCCGAGAGATCCGGGTTCGCGCCGGTGAGGTCGAGCGTTCCGGTCCCGCCGATCGTGAAGTCGGTCCGGTCGATCGTCGTGACGTCGTTCAGGTTGATCGTGTCCGCGCGCACCGGCATGTTGTAGACGATGTAGAGGGTGTCGTCCCCGAGGCCCGGCGTGCTCAGCGAGTCGTACGCCGCATCGAGGATGTACGCCCCCTCGGCGCTCGTGATCCGGTGCAAGACCCGCGAGGTCGCGGTGTCCCCCGCTGCGTTCTCCACGTCGTTCCCCGCCCGGAAGGCGATCGTCGTGATGTAGGGGAGGAGCTGGACCGCGCTGTCCGGCGCCGTGGCGAAGCGGAAGTTCGCGAGTATGTAGGTCGTCGGACCGCCGACCACGTTCAGCGCGGTGTCCGAGAGGGCCATGCTGAACGCGAAGTCGGTCGAGTCGACGTTGCTCGCCGCCTCGGAGAGGATCACGACCAGAACGTCGTTCGTCGGATCGTCGTCCAGGTTGGTCGTGAGCACCGCCGAACGGATGATCGGCCCCTTGTTGATCGGGATCGGGGTCGCCTCGTTCGAGAGGAGCTGATCCGGAGAGGACGCGATCGCCTCGATCCAGCTAATGAAGACGCTGTCCGTGCTGTCCGGCACGTTGCTGACGAAGCTAGTCCATTCGATCATGTCTCCGGAGAAGGCGCCGCCTGCCGCGGCAATCGTCGTGTCGGTGAAATCGATGTCCGTCACCTGCACCGAGCCGAAGACGGTCGATTCGTTGAAGACCGTGTACAGGCTGCTCGTCCCGTCCCACGCCGCGTCGATGATCGCGGGGCCACCCGGCCGCGGAAGAGCGTCCGCGCCGCTCGCGAAAAGGGACACCGCGAGCAACGCTCCGACCAACGAATTCAGGATCAGACGTCCCAAGCGATCAGACATCTTCTCGCCCTCCTTTGAACGGGCTACCGGCCCGCCGCGAGGTTTCAATTTCCGACAGGAAAGCGGGATAACGCTTGTTCTCGAGCCGTTCTCCACCTTGTTCCTCCTGCATCCAACGTTTCCGCAAAACCAAGCTCTCCAAGCCTGTTCGCCATGCGCAGAAAAAGGTATGGTCTCTCGGACTTCCCTTTCGGCTCGCCCGAAAGATCAGGCATACTTTATCTGCGAACTAGTCTCCAACTCAATGAGATTTCTACTCTTCTTCTCCCTCGGAATGTCCCCATTCCAGAAAATCGGAGACACTTTCACACGCCCCGAAAGGCTTGTCAACAAAAAAGTCCTTTCGCGGCCTTTCCGTAGTTTCGGCCCTTTCGCGGAATCTCTTAGGGCTTTTCTCTCGGTTGCCGTTCGCCCGGCGGAGAGGGTTTCGGAGCCGCGAGGTGAGAGAGATGGGGCCCGCTCGCTCATCGCGCGGCTCGAACCCGATGTGTCGATGTCGAATGAACGCACGTTCCGTCCCTTCCGCGCGTCATCGCCGGAAAAACGCGGCGAAGCTATCAGGAGCGCCGAGCCGTGTCAAGGGTTTTTGCCGGCCTCCGGAGAAGTTTCAGGTTGCGGCGATTCCGGCGCGGGATCGAAGTCCGGACATCCGTCTTCGTCGCGATCGCCGTCCATGTCCTCCGCCTCGTCGGGGCAGAAGTCCTCCGCGTCGGGGATGCCATCCTCGTCGTTGTCGACATCGGGGACGCCGTCCTCATCCTCGAATCCGTCGCGATCTTCCGCGTCGAGCGGCGCCTTGTCCCATGCGTCGGGGATGCCGTCGCGATCGTTGTCCCTGTCGGGACAACCATCGTCATCCTCGAACCCGTCGTAGTCCTCCGGCTCATCGGGACACCGATCGAGACCATCCGGGACGCCGTCGTCGTCCTCGTCCGTTCCTCCCAGAATCCCGATCCAATGAACGCCGAGCGAGACGCGCCAATCGGGGAAAAGAAGCTCCGGAGGCGCCCAAGCGGTCGTGCTCGGATCATCGCGGGAGAGAGAGAACCCCGCCTGCCCCGACAGATGGAGCCCGCGCCGCAGGCGGACCCGAATGCCCGGAGCGAGCTCGAGAACGTTCTCGCGCGCCGAGACGACGCCGGACCTCGGGAGCCGGTCCGCCAGGACCTCGGCGAAGAGATCGACTCTCCGGGAGTGGATCTCGAGCGCGCCCCGCAGGATCAGGGCATCGTTTTGCGTATCGTCCTCGCCGGGGCCCAGTTGAGGGTAGAAGAGCGGATAGAGGAGAGCCCCCTCGGTCTCGTTTCGGTTAACTCTGTATCCCGTCTGAAGATGGACTCGGAAGCCGTTCCCTCGGTACGCGAGCCCGAGGAGGATTCCGCCGTCCGTTGCGTCGGCGGAGAAGCCCTTGTCCGGGTTTCCGGTCGGGACGTTCGCGAAGGCCTCCGCCGACGCGCGGAGGCGGCGCGCGATGGCGGGGAGCGCGAAGCGGACGCCGAGGCGGCTGTCCCCCATGTCCCCGTAGGATGTCGCCGGGGTCGCCGCTCCTCCCTCCGCCCCCGCCGGCTCGAAACGGGTGCCTCGCGCATCGAAGGCGAACGAGAGATCGACCCGCCCCCCGATCAGAGCGTAGGCGAGGAAGAGCCTCGCGTGCGCGCTCTCCGCCCGATCGGACCGCGCGGACCCCTCGACCGGGAGGGAGATCCGGTGATAGCCGGTGCCGAAATGCACGTAGTAGGCGCGCCGGGGGAGCACGGAGGCGTCCCGGACCTCGCCAAGCCAGAGCCCGCGGGGGCGAGAAAGCTCGTCGGAAGCCGCGCGCGGTGGAGCTCCAGAGGAGCTTCCCGCGAGCAAGAGAACGAGAAGCGCGGCTCCTCCGGCGGGTCGGAAGAAACGAAAAGGCTTCACGATCCTCCGCCGTTCCCCGGCCGGTCCTTCGCGGAATCGCCGGCGGGGGCGTCTTCGGACTTCTCCGGCGCCCGTTTCGCCGCTTCCTCCCGCTCGTCCACGTAGTTCAGGCGGAGGTTCGCGAGGATGTGCTCCAGATGATCCGCTTCCGCGCGGATGAGGTTTCCCTTGGTCTTCGCCTGGAGCGTCGCGAGGAAATCGATGTAGATGCGCGCCTTGTCGAGATCGCGCTCCACGGCGCCGGTCGTCGGGTCGGCGATCTTGCCGAGAAAGGCCATCGCGGCGTGGTAGAAGGAGTCGACCAGCGCGAAGAAACGGATCGTGTGGATATCCGGCTTCTCTTCCGCCACCGCCTTCCCCCTCTCCCTTCTCTCTTTCTCTCTTTTCTCTTTTCTTCTCCGAAGGCCCTGTAGGTTAGCATCGCCGTCCTGCGGTGTCAACACGCGACCCGGGGCCGTCGATCGCGCGCCGAAGAACGGCTCATGCTATCTATGCACCTCAACAAAAGCCCATGAAGACTGAAGCAAAAAGAAAGCCGGCGACCGCGCGGCCGCCGGCAGCGTTCGAATGCGAGAGCCGAACCTAGCGGTACATCGACTTGACCGCTCCCCAAGAAGTGTTCTCGGTCGCGGTTTCGCCGCAGCCGATCGAGAGCGCTCCGATGAGCCCGCAGGCGGGATCGGAGACGGCCGGGCTCGACCCGCTCACGGTGAGGTCGTCGCATCCCTCCGGCGAGCAGAACAACGGATCGGCGGAGACGCTCCCCTGACCCTGCACGACGCCGTGATAGTTCCCGGCCGGGTTCCCCCAGACGATCGAGCAGAGGTCGCTCGGCGTGCAGTTCTGCGCCCAGACGCCCGGGCCGCCCGTGTTGAAGGCGACGATGTTGTTCCGCAGAGCCGGCGACGTTCCCGCCAGCGAGATGCCGGAGCCGTACCCAGGAGCGCACGAGTTGTAAGCGATCGTGTTCTGTTCCACGACGGCGCCCGTGCAGAACGCGAGATGAATGCCTCCGCCGAACGAGGTCGCCTGGTTGCCGCAGATCACGTTCCATCGGATGACCGGGGTCGATGTCTGCGCGTAGATCCCCGCCCCCTCATGAGCCGTGTTCTCCGTGATCCGGCAAAACTCGATCGTGGGAGAAGCCATGTTGTCGACGAAGATCCCTCCCCCGCGAATGGAGGCGCGGTTCTGGCGGATATGGCAATTCGAGATCACCGCGGTCGACCCGGACTGGAAGTAGATCCCCCCGCCCTTCTGATAGCTCCCGTTCCGGACCGTGAAGCCCTCCAGGCGTGTGGAGGAGGTCGCGTTGTAGGGGACAAAGACCGTGATGTAGCTCCCCTTCCCGTCGATCGTCGTGAACTCGGGGCCCGCGCCGATGAGCTGCACGCCCGCCTTGAGAGAGATGTTCTCGCTGTAGGTGCCGGGGCCCACCTGGACGATATCCCCCGATCGAGCGGCGTTGATCCCCTTCTGGATCGTGTTGTACGACCCGGGAACGAAGATCGTGGCCGCGCCCGCGGGCCACGCCGCGGCGAGCAAGAGAAGCCCGAAGAGAAGGACCGTGGACGCTTTCTTCATGATGCGCACCTCCTGACGGCCGCCCCGTTTCGTTCCCGCGATGCGGCCGAGCCTTTCCGGATTTGTCGCGCCCCGCTCGGAGGCCCCGGTTTCGCGCCTCGACCACGGGTGAGAGCGAGCCTGCCCGGTTCTTCGTTATGGCCGGGCGGTTCTCAGCGAGCAATCGGGGGAGCAAGGAATGTGCCAGGGAGCGTCCGCAGACCAGCGGTTCGGGAGTCCTAACTTACCTATTTGAATATACTAAGGTTCTGTTGAGGTCGCTAGGAGAAGCGGCTGTTTTTTTGCCACTCTCCTGCGTCCGTGCACCGTGCAGATTCCGTCTCGCGCGTTCAATCGTGCAATGTCCGGTTCTCGCCATCCACGAGCTTCTTCTTGGCATCGTCGAGAGGAAGGACAACCTTGACGGTGCGCGCTCTTCCTCGCTCGGCGGGCCGACCTCCCCCTCGGGGCCTGATCGACGAGGCCGGGTACCCGCACCTCGACGATGGAGCCGAAGGCTCCCGCACCAGGGGGGCGGGTGGCCGAGCGATTGGAGCCGAGAACGCGCGGGGCGCGTTCGGAGGCGTCCCCGAGGAGGAGGTCGGCCTGACGAGCGGGCCCGCCCATGCTCCTTCTTGGCGACAGACACCTTCTTGGGGAAGAGCTCCGGAGCCGAGGGGGTGAGGCTCGCTTGCTCAAACATGCCGCGCGCGGCGCGCGGCAACTCGCCGCTCTGCCTCCCCCCCGTCTCCGGAGCAAGACAAACTTGCTCCTGTGGCACCCGCCGTCCGACGACAGAGAACGCAACCACGGCGGGTGACCGCGGCAGGTGTCCGCGAGAAGCGCAGCCACCAAGGCTCGGCGACTTCAATCACTCGTCCTTGTAGGCGCGACCGAGGCCGCCGAGGGAGTCCCCGGAGCGCGAAGCGCGAAGGGGGAGCATCGAGCGGACAGCCGCGGGCACGACCGAGCCGGGGCTCCCCGTCGCGAAGAGCGACGGGGGGGCGAGGAAGCTCCTTCGCGCATGCGGCGCGAAGGAGAGACCCGCCGTACGACAACAGACGACGCCGCCACAGCGGGTGGGCGCGTCCGTCCGCCGTCCGTGAACCTCGAATCCCAAGAGCCTAAATCATTGATGGATTATGGAAGAAAACCGCTGCGAGGGAGAAGATGGCGGGGCCGACGGGCCTCGAACCCGCGACCTCTGGCTTGACAGGCCAGTGTGCTAACCAACTGCACCACGACCCCGACCATGAGCTGTCGTTACGCTGAGAGGAAGGTAACAGACGAACCGCCCTTCTGTCAACGACGGCCGAAGGGGGAAATTCCGAGAGGCCTCTTTCTTCCGTCGAGGATTTCGAAGAGCGCGGAAAGGGTATCCCTCCCGAAGTCGAACGCGAAGAGACGCTCGACCCCTCGGATTCGGAGGAGCGGCTCCGGATCGGCGAGGGCGACCGCGACGAGCCGCCGGCGCCCCTCCATCAACAAGCGGAGAAGGCGCGATTGCCCTGCGGGGAGCTCCCCGCGCGCGAGAAGCCCGAGGACGACGGCTTCGGCTCTTCCGGCCTCTCGCGCGACCGCGCGGCACTCCGCGCCTGACGGGTCGGCGGGAAAGAGATGGACTGCCTCCCGTCGAAAACGCTCCCCGAAGCGCTCGTCGATCCCCGAGAGATCGAGGCTGATTCGAATCCGACCGGGAAGAGCCTCCGGGAGAAAGGCGACCCAATCCCCCTCGGGAAGCGGGCGGAAGCTCCCCGGGCCGGCCCACACGATCCCGCGGGCCGGGTCGGCCCGCACGGCGGCGCCTCCCGCCGGCCGATGGAGCCTTCTCCCCGCAAGGGCTCTCACCCGCCGCGCCGCCGCCCGAGCCGCCCGGGGATCGACCCGCCCGCTCCGAATCGCCTCGGCCAACCGGCGCGACGCGCGCCTCCCCGCCGCGAGGGAGCGGGTCACGCAGAAGAGATCGACCCCGGCGGCGAGCGCCTCCGGCAGGAACGTCTCGCCGGGAAAGCCGGCCATCTCGACCGCGTCGCTCATCACGACACCCCGGAAGCCGAGCCTTTCGCGGAGAAGCCCCCGGATCACGGACTCCGAAAGGCCCGCCGGCAGCGCCCCGGTCCCAAGGGCGGGATAGGCCACGTGCGCGATCATCACCGCCGGGAGCCCCGCGCGGAACGCCGATCGGAACGGGGGGATCGACGAGCCGAGGATCGCCCGCGCGCCCCGCCGATCGATGGGAAGGGTGAGGTGCGAGTCCGACCGCACGCTCCCGTGACCAGGGAAGTGCTTCCCGACCGGGAGTACGCCCCCGCGAAGATACCCTCGAACGGCCGCCGCGCCGAGCCGCGCGACCCGCTTCGGATCGCCGCCGAACGAGCGCGTCCCGATCACCGCGCTCCCCCCTCGGTCCTCGACGTCGAGCACCGGCGCGAGGTTCATGTTGATCCCGACCCGCCGAAGGAGCGACGCCTGTCTCGCCGCCCACTCCCGAACGGCCCGCTCGCTCCCGGCGGCCCCGAGGTGCATCGCCGAGGGAGGGCGCCCCGCGATCGCGGCGGCCGCGCACACGATCCCCCCCTCCTGGTCGACCGCGACGAGCGGCGGACGCGGGAGGAGAGAACGCGCCTCGGCGATGAGATCTTTCGCCTCTTCCGGATCCCTCAGGTTGCGCGGAAAAAGGACGAGGTGGCCGACCGACCCTTCCGCGAGGATCTCCTTCTCCCGGGAGGTCAGCCTCCGGCCGGCCGGAGCGGCCATCACGAGCGAAGAGGCGATCGCCGCTTCCGATTCCGGCATCAACGGCTCTCCTCGAGATGCTTCCGGGTCGCGTGCTCCAGCCGCGCGCCCGGATAGTAGTGGCGCAGAATCTCCTCGTATCGGTGCCCTTCGTCCGCCCTCCCGATCGCACCCCACTGGCACATGCCGACCCCGTGTCCGTTCCCGCGCCCCTCGGCGACGATCTCTGCGGCGAGACGCCCGGAACGCTTGACATGCAAAGTAAACGCGGCGCTCCGGAGGATTCCGCCTCCCCGGGGCCTTCGGAGAACCCATCGCACGCGATCGCCTCCGATCCGGACATCCGCCTTCTCCGTCACGAAGAGCGTGGAGAGGACACGCCCGGACCGGCCGACCTCCTCGATGCGGACGTCGCGAAGACGGCCGAGGCGCTCCGGGCTCATCCCTTGTTCCGCCGCGAGATTCCGGACGATCTCGACGAGATCGCTCCCCTTCCAGCGCTCCGTCCATCGGAAGTGGGGCGATTCCCTGCAGAAGGCGCGCGCGGGCGCTTCGCTCCCGTCCGGCCCGTCGCCCGTCGAGCGAAGATAGGGAGCCGGCTCCCGGTTGAACCAGACCTCCTCGACCGGCGCGCTCCGTCCGCCGCAGGTCGAGGAGTAGTAGGCGCGAACGAGCGCCCCCTCGTACGAGAGGATGACCCCCGCCGTCTCCTCGAGCGCCCGATCGACGACCGCGTCCGTCCGTTCGAGCCCGCGGTAGACCTGATCGCTCTCCGTCGCGACGAGATCCCACGGCGCGTCCTCGGCCGCGGCCGCGACGCGCCCGAGCGCGTATGTCCGCGCGGCGACCGCCTGCGCCTTCAGCGCCTCGAGCCTCTTCTCCGAAAGCCATCCGATCTCCCACGGGACGACCCCCCGGAGGTAATCCTCGAGACCGATCCCGTTGATCGCGGAGAGGCCGCGCTCCGATGCGACGAAAACAAGCGTCCCCGCGTACGGATTTCCTTCAAGCGTGAAAGGTTCAGCCCGCTCGGGAAGCACGCTCACGGGGGAAGGGACGGCGATCGGATCGAACCGCCCGCGCATCTCGATTCCTCCGCCCGCGGAGAGCGCGAACCGAAGAAGGCTCCCCTCGGCGACCGCGATCTCCCCGCCCGTCCAGCGAAGGAGCCCGCCGCTCGGAAGGCCGGCCTCGAGTGAGGGCGCGTCCATGCGGAGCGCGACGCGGAGCGGTCCGATCGGCCGGCCGCCGTCCGGTTTCCCATGCCGCGCCGGGTCCTCTCTTCCCGGCCGCTCGCGCTCGGTGTCTCGCTTCTTGCCGACCCCGCTCCGCGTGGTCCAGCCTTCGTCGGTCGGGCGGGAGCCGGCGGGGGGGCGCGGCGAGCAGCCGCCCAGAGAGACAAGAAGCGCGGCCGCGAGCGCGAGCGAGGCGCGGACGAGCGGGGCTCGGCGGCTCATCGCGGGCCGCTCCGCCCGATCCGCAAGCGGAACGATCTCGGGCCTGGGGCAAGGATGCCGAGGAGCGGGGCTCCGCGCGCACCGGTGATCGCTTTCATTGGGTAGCGCGCCCCGCGGGCGAACTCGGCCGCGAGAACGGCGAAACCGACCGCTTCGCGCGCATCGGCCGGGATGCCGAGCCTCTCGATCGGAAGGAGGTTCCGGGGCGCGATCTCCTCGGCGAGCCTGCGGACGAGCGTTCGGTTTCTCGCGCCTCCTCCGCATAGATAGACCTCGGCCCCCGGAGCGGACCTCTTCCGAATCTCGCCGGCGGCGCTCGCGGCGGTGAAGGCGGCGGCGGTCGCGAGAAGATCATCGGCCCCGATCCTTGCGGCGCGCCCCCTGTCCCAAAGATCCCTCGCGAGCGCGTCCCCGAAGACCTCGGTCCCCGTCGAGCGGGGAGGTCGTCTTCGGAGAAACGGGTGGGCGAGAAGGGCGCGGAGGATTCCTCGATGGACAGTCCCGCGCGCCGCACGCCGCCCCCCCCGGTCGCAATCCTCCCGCCCGCCCGAGGCGAGCGCGGCGAGACGATCGAGGAGCGCGTTCCCGGGGCCGGTGTCGTAGGCGAGGGTCTCTTCCCAGGCGCCCCCCGCGGGGAGGACCGTGAGGTTCGCGATCCCCCCGATGTTCAGAAGCACACGATCCACACGGCTCGAACGGAAGAGGAGATAGTCCGCGATCGGAAGAAGAGGCGCCCCCTCCCCCCCCGCGGCGATGTCCGCCGAGCGGAAATCGTGGACCGTCGGGACGCCGGTCCTCTCCGCGATCACCACTCCGCACCCGATCTGCACCGTGGCCCCCCCGCGTCTTGCCGGAGCGTGAAGGATCGTCTGCCCGTGGCTCCCGATGAGATCGACCGCGCCGATCCCCCCATGCCGGGCCGCGAGCCGGCTCGCCGCGCGCGCGAAAAGCTCCCCGACCCTCACGTGGAGCCGCGCCCGCTCCTCGGCGTCCCTTGGGCCTCGCCCCGCGATCGCGGAAAGCCTCGCGCGGTCCGCACGCCCGAAGGGGAAAACCGCGAAGGCCTCGAGCTGGAGCTGTAGAAGAGACCCGACCCCGCGGATCTCGAGGAGAGCCGCGTCGATCCCATCCATCGACGTCCCGGAGAGAAGCCCGATCACGCGGAGAGAACCCGACCGGCTCATGACCACTCCTCCCGGTTCAGCATCCGGAAGAGGAGGACGGCCCCCGCGAAGCCGCCCGCGAGGAGAAGCGCGCCGAGGCGCGGGCTTCCGAGAAGGAGACCACCGCCGCCGAAGAGGAAGAGATAGAGCGACGCCGCGCCGACCCCCCAGAGGAGGAGCCACCTTCCGAGCTCGCCCCTCTTTCCGGTCCGGAAACGCCCCCACGCGCCGACCGGACGGACGCGCTCGGCGAAGCGCATCAGGCGTTCCTCGTCGGTCGGCCGGGTGAGGAACGTCACGGGGAGCCAGACGAGCGCCGAGAGCCCGACGATCCAGGGGAGCGTGTAGGGGAACGCGATCTCCGGCGCGAAGAGGCGAAGCCCCGCGTTCGCCGCGAGCGAGGCGAGCATCGCGGAGAGCTCCGACCAGGCGTTCACGCGCCACCAGAACCAGCGGAGCACGTAGACGATCCCCGCGCCCGCGCCGAGCGAGATCGTGAGGATCCACGCGCCGGTGATCGTCTTGTATTGGAGAGCGACGAGCGCGCCCCCCGCCATGAGGAGCGCGGTCGCGAGCCGCGAGAGAAGAACGAGCCGCCTCTCCGACGCCCCCGCGTCGAGGAAGCGCCGGTAGATGTCGTTCACGAGATACGAGGCGCCCCAGTTCAGGTGCGTGACGAGCGTCGACATGAAGGCAGCGAGGAGCGAGGCGAAGAAGATCCCGCGCCACACCGTCGGAAGAACTCGGAACGCCGTGTCCGGATACGCCGTTTTGTGATCGGTCGCATTCGGGAAGAGCACGAGCGAGACGAGGGCGACGATCACCCAGGGCCAGGTGCGGAGCGCATAGTGCGAGAACTGAAACCAGAGGGTGGCGCGCACCGCCTCCCTCTCGTCCCTCGAGGCGGACATCCTCTGCACGATGATCCCGCCGCCGTCCGCGTTGTCCGTGCACCACCAGAGCATGAAGAAGTAGATGAGAAACGCGGAGAGCGGGAGCCACGACTCCTCCGCGCTCGGAACCGGACGAAGAAGCGCGCCCATTCGCTCCGGCCCGAGAGCGGCGGCGAGCCCGCCGAAGCCGCCGACCGCCCGAAGAGCGAAGACCGCGACGGCGATCGATCCGGTCATCGCGAGCGCAAACTGGAAGAGATCGGTGAGGACGACCCCCCAGAATCCGGAAAGCACCGAATAGAGAAGCGCGACCGCGCACGAGATCGCCACCGTATGCACGCGGCTCATCCCGGGAAGGATGCTCGCGAGCAGGGTTGCCATCGCGAGGATGATCCATCCCATCACGAGGCAGTTTCGGATCGTCGCGAAGTAGAAGCCGCGGAATCCGCGAAGGATGCCTGCGCCCCGCCCCGAGTAGCGGACTTCGGTGAGCTCCGCGTCGGTGAGCACGCGCGCCCGCCGCCAGAAGCGGGCGAAGACGAAGACGGAGAGCATGCCGCCGAAACCGTAGCACCACCAGAGCCAGTTTCCGGCGACGCCCCGCGTGCGGACGAGCTCGGAGACCGCGAGCGGCGTGTCGGCGGAGAACGATGTGGCGACCATCGAGGTTCCGGTGAGCCACCACGGAAGCGAACGCCCCGAGAGGAAGAACTCCTCGACGCCGCGCCCGGCGCGCCGCGTGAGCACGAGGCCGAGGACGAGCGAGAGAAGCATGAACCCGCCGACGATCGCCCAGTCGACCGCTTCCATGCGCAACGCGAACACCCCCCCGGCGGATCCTACCGGAAATCAGCGAAGAAGGTATCGGATACCGTTCGGAAGAAGGTATCGGATACCGTTCGGAAATAGAGGAAGCTCCCGGAGCGCGGAAGCGCGAAGGGAGACCCGCGGCCGCAGTAGGAAACGCGCGCATCCTCCAGGCTACCGGAGGATGACCGCCTTCCCGAGCGCTTCCGCGCGCTCGCCCGGACGGACCGCAACGAGGCGATAGAGATAGACCCCGTTCCCGACCCGATCCCCGTCCTGGTCGGTCCCGTCCCAGACGTTCGGGTTCTCGTTGTACCCGATCCTTCCGGAGAGCCCCTCGAGCACGCGGATCCTCTTGCCGGTCGTCGTGAAGACCTCGGCGCGCACCGCGTCCGCGCCGTCGGTGAGATGGTAGTAGAAGCCGGTCGCATCCTCGGTCGGGTTCGGGTGGTTCAGAAGATCGACGATTCGGAAGCGCTCCTCGACGCGGAAGCGGAACGTCTTGCCGAGGGCGCGCACGAAAACATGAAGCGCGTGATCCCCGGAGGAGAGCGCCGGGCGAAGCGCGCCGAGCCAGCGGAAGGAGTCGAGCGGGCGAAGTGAATCGGGCTCGATGGCCGCTCCGTCGAGCGTGAAACCGATTTCTTCCTCGGCGACCGGGACCGGGGTCGTGATCTCTGCGCGGATGAGCGGCCCCGGCGAGACGTAATCCCCGTCCCGGATCGCGATCCCGTCGAACGTGAGCGCGACCTGCACGAACACTCGAAGCGTGAAGGTTCCCTCCCGCCCCGCGCCGTCCCTCGCCCGGAAGACGATCGTGTACTCCCCGAAGCGGACCTCGGGGCGATAGACGATCTTCCAGCTCCTTCCGTCCTCGGGAAGCCCGTCGTCGGGCGAGACCTCGTAGAGCGCCGTGTCGAGCGGCTCCCCCCCATCGAGGACCGCAAGAGACGAGCGGTCGATCCGGACCTCGTCGTGAACGCGCGCGACGATCGTGACCGGTCCCCCATCCGCACGCCCGAGAAGCGCGCCTCCGTTCTCGACCGGAACGCCGTCCACGGTCACCTCGAAGTGGGGCGGCCGCGCGTCGATCGCGAGAAGAGGATCCCCGAAGAGCGCCTGCCGGCGAAGCACCAGGAAGCGTTGGAACGAGGGGATCGACGCGAAATCCATGAGACCGAGCGCGAAGATCTCCCCGAGAGTCCAGCGGGGCGATCCGGCGTACCAGGGAGGGAGCGCGTCCGGATCCGCGCCCGGAACGACGCCCGGCGTTCGGAAGAAATACTTGAGCACGCTATCGTTGAGGTCCAGATTTCTTATGAGCTCTTCGGTTCCGGTCGAACCGAAGGTCGCCACCGCCCCTCCCCGGTCCGAGAGCATCATCTCCTCGGGGATCGACTCGTACCCGAGCGAGAGGAGCCGGTCGAACTCCGAGATCGAGCATCCGTATCCCATGAAGATGTAGGGACGGCCCGCGTGGTTGCTCTTCTGCCGGATGTCCTGCGAGACGTTCTGCCCGAGCGGCCGGTAGCTCGGCCCGTTTCGAAGGATCACCTCGTGCGTGAGGACGTTTCGGTTCCCGTGCCCCTGAAAGTTGATGAGCCCGACCCCGGGTCCGTTGATCTGGTCGAAGAGCGCGCCCGAGACCGCCTGCCGGCAAAGCCCGATCGTGCAGTCGATGTCCGCCCGGTTCGCGTTCGCCGAATCCCCGTCGTAAGGGCAGAGCGGATGGAAGACATCGGTGAAGCGGGAGAGGAAGATGTTCACCGTATCGATCCCCTTCGCGGCGGTCTCCTTGATCTCGCGGGCGAACTCGGCCGAGTTCCTCTCGAACTGGACCTGGAACTCGTTCTGGAGGGCCTCGCCTTGGGCGACCCACGCGTCGTCCGCGAGGAAGAGAACCCGCGAGCGCCACGTGTCCTCGGGGCGTATCGTCTCGTAGGCGATCGTCTTCTCGACGAGGCGCGCCGCCTCCTCGGCCGTGCCGACTGGGAACCGTCCGAGAAGGAGATCCGGGAGCGGATCCTGGGGGCCGTCGAGAAGGACGTAGGCGAAGTCGCTTGCGTCCCAATGGTCTCCGCTCACGCGCGGGTCGGCGACCTTTTGGAAGACGGGACGGGTCGGGATGAAATCGAAATCTCCCGGCTGGGCGTTGCGCGCGATCCCCTTGAAGTCCTCGTATCCGTCGCCGACGAGAAGAACCGCGATCGGGGGCGAGGCCCACCGATGGAACGCGTAGCGGATCCAACGGGCGATCGCGGTCGTGTCCTTCACGCCTCCGTTGAACTCGTCGTACACGTCGCTCACCGGCACGATGCGCGTCCGATAGCCTTGCGCTTCCCGGTGCGAGGCGAGCGGCTCCATCGCCGCGGCGAACGCGTCCCACGCGAGAACAAGAAAGTCCGCCTCTTCGGAGGCTCGGTCGGTCGGCGCGTCGGCCGCGATCGACGAGGCGGTGATCCGTTTCGCGCGCTCGAGCGCGCACGCGGCGTAGCGCTTCGTCGCGCCGGCGGAGTCCTGAAAGACGATCGCGTACCCGCCCCCCGGCGCGGGCGACGCATCGGCGAGGATCCGCGCGCTTCGATACGGGTCGGTCACGTCGAAGAGGAGAACGTCGGGCCCCGCGAACCCGTCGACCTCGATCTGGAAACGCCCCGTCGCGCCGCCGCTCGAGAAGAGGAGACAGCCGTCGATCGCTCGATAGAGGAAGTTCGCGTGGACCTCGTACCAATCGAGGAAACCCCGCGCCTGCGGAACTTCATTTCCCTGCGGGGTCGCCCCGCGCGTTCCTTGATACAAGAAGCGGTTGACCCCGGCGGCGAGCGAGGAGGCGGGGCGCGTCCGCTCCGCGGGGAAGAGGCGCGGTCCGATGCTGTCCACGACCCCCCGGAACGCGGTGTCCGCGTCCGCCTGGTTGATGAGGATGTAGCGATCGTAGGGATAGGTCCCCTCTCCCGGCGCTTTGACGGAGACGGCCATCGCCTTGATCCCGTACGGGAGCGAGACGTCCGGCGCGGGGAGCGCGATCTCGGTCATCAAGCTCCACGTCTCGTACGACTTCGGGAAGTAGAGATCGACCGTATCCGAGGGGGTGCTGGTGTTGTAATGCTCGTCCACCTCCCAGCGGATCGAGTCGGGGAACGAGACGAGAGGAACAAGGCCTGTCCAGCCGCGGGACGCCGGCCGCGTCTCGAGCGGCTCGCGGGTCCCCTCGACCGACAGGAAGTAGACCGCTTGATACGCGAAGCGATCGTCGCTGTCCCGCCTCATCCGATCCTCGCGAAAGCCGGGAAGAAAGGCGAAAAGCGCGTCCCCCTCTCCGAAGAACCCGTCCGCCGCGGCGTCTCGCACATGAAACGGAATCGAGATCTCCGTGAACGGATCTCCTCCCTCCCGGAAGAGCGAGTCCGCGAACCCCCGGCGGTAGAGAGCGAGCGCGTCGATCGGCGTTCCCGCGGCGAGCCCCGCCTTCTTGAGCTCGGAGAAATCGATCCGGTAGAGCCCGCTCTCCTTCACCGAGATCTTGTATTCATTCATCGCGCGGAGCTGCTTCCGGAGCGGGGCAACCGGTCGAGGGGCTCGCGCGCGGAAGGACCGGGCCTGGTCGTAGTTCAGGACCGCCCCCCGGTAGACATCCTCCCACCGTCCCTCGTTCCCTACCGGCTCCCCGGGGACGGACGGGTCGGCCTTCGACGGATCGGGGACGAACTCCACCTCGACCGTGAGCCGATCGTAGACGCGGAGAAGCCCGCTGGACGGCTGGAACTGGAAGGGCGAAACGGCAACCGAAACGAGCGTTTGGTGGCGGAGCCGCGCCGGCTCGCCGACCGTGACGAGCGGCTCCGGATACCAGGACGCGCCCGCGTAGAACGCGCGGTCGATCGTGAAGAGGAGGACCGGGCTCCCGTCAATGAGGCTCTCGCTCGGCGTCGGCTCGACCGGCGGCCCCGGAAGATCGCGAAACTCGGCGTGCACGACGCGCGCCCGCGCCGTGTGCCCCTCCGGAACCGCGATCCAGAAACCCCGCACCGGAAGATCGGGGAGTCCGGTCTCCCCCGTCCGACCGGCGCCGAACAGGCGGACGCTTCGATACGCCTGGCCCTCCCGCACGACCTCCTCGATCGTGTGGCGGTCCGGTCCGACCGTCCATCGGAGACCGTTGTCTCCGAAAGTGGTCGCGGATTCCGCTGCGACGCCCCCGACGAAAACCGCGCCCAAAAGGACGGCCGCCCCGAGAACCCACCAACTTACACGAACGCAACAAGATCCGATCATGACGCCACGTCCTGTCCTGGAGAGCGCCCGCTCGGACGCCGGAAGGGAAGGGAATCTCGCGTACATACGGAGAAAGGTAGCAATCCTGGTGCCAGGCGGTCAACGGCTTGGCCCGACGATAGGAGAAGACGCGGGGCGGGGACTCGCGACGAGCCCGCGCCCGTTGACCCCCGCGTGAGCGGCTGGTAGGATGCCGCGAGACAGAACTTCGAGGGGATCATGAAGCTAAGCGCCTTCTTGCTGTCGTTCGGTTGGGCCCTCCTCGCGCTCGCGATCGGAGCCGCCTCGCTCGGCGCCGAGTCCCTCGACCTCCAGGCGGAAAAGACTCTCGTTCTGTGGGGCGGCGAGTCGGGAGGACAGTTTGGGAACGCGGTCGCGGCGGGAGATTTCGACGGGGACGGGATCGACGACCTCGCGGTCGGCGCGCCCGCGGCCGGGGGGACGGCGGGCGAGCCGATGGCGGGGCGCGTCTACCTCTTCTTCGGGCGCGCCGGGCGGGAGCTCGCGGGCGGGTTCCGCGCCGCGGAGACCGCGGACCTCGTGATCGTCGGCGCCTATTCCCGCCATCAGATCGGGATGCGCCTCGCGGCCGGCGACATGGACGGAGACGGTCGCGACGACCTCGCGGTCGGCACGATGTACGGGACCGGGCCGGACGGACATCGGGCCGGCTGCGGCGAAGCGCGCGTCTTCTTCGGGCGCCCCCGCGACGAGCTTCCCGAGCGGATCGATCTCGCCGAGTCGGAGGCGGACATCACGCTCTACGGAGCGGAAACCCACGACCGCTTCGCCGGGGAGATGGCCTTCGGCGATCTCGATGGGGACGGGCTGCAGGATCTCGCGATCGGCGCGTTCTACGGGGACGGTCCGATCGGGGATCGATATCACGCCGGAGAGGTCTCCCTTCTCTTCGGCGACAAGAGATCCCGCCTTCCGCGCGTCGTCGATCGTGCGAGCGACCGGCTCCCCACGATCTTCGGGCCCGAGCCGACCGACACCTTCGGGCGCGCGATCGCGACCGGAGACGTGGACGGGGACGGGCGCGAGGATCTCGTCGTGGGCGCCTACTATGGGGACGGTCCGGGGAACACGCGCATCAACGCCGGGGAGACCTTCCTCGTGTTCGGAAGAGAGCGGAGCGCCTTCCCGGAGGGACTCGATCTCGCCGAGGGAGGGGCGACGATCCTTCATGGCGAAGAGGATGGGGATGTGTCCGGACGGTCGGTCTCTACGGCCGACCTCGACGGGGACGGCCTCAAGGATCTCCTGATCGGCGCGCACCTCTCCCCGTGCCGTTCGTCCGCGGGCTCGCCGGGGAAGTGCGGGGCGGTCTATGTCGTCTTTGGCCGGACGCGGGCCTCATGGCCGCGCGCGCTCGATCTTCGGACCGACGCGGACGCGAGGATCGAGGCGATGGCCGAGAACGACCAGCTCGGCTGGCCGATCGCCGGCGGGCGTTGGGGGAGCGAGGGAGATGTCGCGCTCCTCTTCGCGCGCGGGTCCGACGGGGGCGATCTCCGCCGATCGAAAGCGGGAGAGCTCTTCGTTCTCGGACGCTGTTCGCGGGAAGACCTTGCGCGCGCCGAGACGATTCGGTCGGCGGCGCGCTTCTCCCTCGTCGGGTTGGACGAAAGGGACCGGATCGCGGCCGACGCCGTCCTTCTCGATTGGAACGGGGACGGGCGGCCGGAGATCGCCCTCGGGGTCCCCGTGGCGGCCGGGGAGAAGAACCTCTTGCCTCAATGCGGCGAGGTCGCTATCTGGTCTCGTCGGTAGGCCGCGCCGGAACCTCTTTGCCCTTCTTCTGATGAATCGCGCTGCCGACCTCCTCGGTCCTCCACGTCTGCGGCTCCTCTTCGGGCACCGGCTCCCCGCGCTCCAGATAGGAGATCGCGCGCCTCGCCTCGTACCCCTCCCAACCGTACGGCGCCATCTCGTTGACGCGCTTCCACGCATCCACCGCCTCGGCGTACTTCCCTCTCTTCTGGAGGATGTTGGCGTAGTCGATCCAGCCGTGGAGATAGTCCGGATCGACCTCGATCGCGCGCCGCACGTAGAGCTCGGCCTTCTCTCCGTCCCCGAGATCCCGGTAGCACATGCCGAGGTTCCTCCAGGCGAGCTGGTTCCTCTCGTCGAGACGACCCGCGGTCTCATAGAAAGGGATCGCGCCCGCGGGGTCGTTTTCCATCCGGTAGATGAGCCCGAGCTGAACGAACGCCTCCACGTGAACGGAGTCGAGGAAGATCGCAAGCTCGAGAAAGCGCTTGGCGGCCTGTTTTTCCGGAACGCTCCGATGTTGGATCCCGAGGTAGAGGAGTTTTCCCGGGAGACGCGGGTCGATCGCGTGCACGCGCTCCCGGAGACGCGCAGCCTCCTCCTTCCGGCCGAGCCGCTCCTCGACGAGCGCGAGAATCGCGAGCGCCTCCGCGTCCTCGGGGGTCTCCCGGAGTAGCTCATCGAGAACCCCCTTCGCCTCGGCGAGATCTCCCGCGTAAGCGAGCGTCGTGCCGAGCTCGAGCCGGACGGGGAGCGACCCAGGGTCGAGACGGTGCGCTTCCCGCACCTCCGCTTCTTCCTCCCCCCCGCGCGCCCTCGTCCGGTGCACGAGCCCGAGGTAGAGCCGGGCCATCGCGCGTTCCGGATCGAGCTCCACCGCCCGCCGGAGCGCCTCCTCCGCCGCGAGGAATTGGAAACCCTCGAGAAGCGAGCGCCCGTATTCCTCCCACGCGCGGGCGAAACCCGGGTTCTCGGCGAGCAAATCATCGAAACCTTCACTTTTTAGCTGGGAACGTCCGAGAAGAACGACGCGGGCCAGGCGGACCGCTGGGTTGCTCGGATCCTTCAGGACGAGCCGCTCGTACTCCTGGCGAACCGTCTCCCTCTCCCCCGCCGCCGCGCGCAAATGCACGTAGGCGAGGTGCGCCTCGATGTCGTCGGGAACCTCCGCGATGCGCGCCTCGAGGAGAGCGCGCGCCTCGTCGACGCGCCCGGCGCGATGGAGGGCGGCCGCCTCGCGCACCGCGTCTTCGGCTCCGAGCGCCCCGGGAGCCGCAAGCGCGCACGCGATCCACGCCGCGAGTAGAACGCTTCCGAACCCGTTCCGAATCATTGAACACCCTCCATGTTCGCGCGCGCGGACCGGATGTTCTCCCGGGCCGTCGCGGCGCTCGGCGAGTCGGGCGCCGCGAGCGACGCCTTCTCCCACGCCTCGATCGCTTGGGCAAGATTCCCGTGGGCCGCCTCCGCCACCCCCAGGTTGAGATAGATATCGGGATCCCGTCGGTCGAACTGAAGCGCGAGACGATACTGTTCAGCCGCCTCCCGGTGCTTCCCTTCCTCGCGCAGCAGGTTGCCGATCCCGTACAGGCCCTTCGCGAACCGCGGGTTCACCTCCACCGACTTGTTCAAGTACTCGGCGGCCAGCCGCCGATCCCCGCGCTTCTTGGCGAGAATCGCGATGTTGTAGTAAGCCTCCACGAGCGTCGGATCGCTGTGGAGCGCCTTTCGATACTGATCGACGGCCCGCTCGATCTCTCCCGCTTTCTCGTATGCGAGCCCGAGATGGTAGTAACCCTTGGCGGCTTCGTTCGGGCTCTCGATCGCCCTCTTGTAGTACTCGATCGCCTCCGGGAGACGGTTTTGCTTTTCCGCGACCTTTCCAAGACCGATAAGGGCGACCCCGGACGTCGGCACGATCTCCATCTCCTTCCGGTACTCCTCCTCCGCCTCCGCGAAGCTCCCCCGCGCAAGGGCAATCTCCCCGAGGCGCGCGTGCACCCTCTGGGCGTGCGGGTCCGCATCGAGAACCGAGTGAAGGATCTCGGCCGCCTCGTCCGCCCTCCCCAGCCGGAGGAGAGCGTAGGCGCGGTTGCTGAGCGTGGGGAGGGTCCTCGCTCCCAACTGGATCGCCTTCGTATACACGCTCTCCGCGCGCGCGGCGTCCCCCATCGCGAGGAACCCGTCCCCGATCGAGGCGAGAATGCGCGGGCTCGCCGGGTCCTCCTTCTCCAAATCGACCAACGCCTGGAGCCCTCCCGGGAAGTCTCCCCGGTCGAACAGGTTGAAGGACGCGAAGTACTTCCTGAGAAGGTCGATCCGATCCTTTGGATCCGGAAGATCTTTGTACGAAATTTCTTCGTCGACCTCCGCTTCTCCCGCGAGGTAGCCGAGCGCCTCGAGTTTCCGCCGAGTCTCCTCGTCGACGGTGATCCCGTCGGTCTCTCCGCGGCGCCGATTGTCCTCCGCGATGATCTCCTCCAGTAGAGCCCGCATCTCCGCGGCGATCTCAGGCCTCTCCGCGATCCGGTTCGCGGTCTCCCCCGGATCGACGGCGACCTCGTAGAGCTCCTCCCTCGGGAGAAGGATGAACTTCCACTGGTCGTTGGAGACCGCGCGCACCTCGCTCCACCCGAAATCCTCCCGCGAGGAGATCGACTCGGCGTAGTGGACGAGCCCGAGCGGCGCGTCCGGATCGAGGAGGAGGGGAACGAGGCTCACCCCCTCCGCCTCGGGCATCCCCGGAAGGCCGAGGAGGTCGAGGATGGTCGGGGCGGCGTCTACCATCCGGACGATGCTCTCCACCACCGTCCCCCGCCGGAACGGCTTCTCGCGGAAGGCAGGATGATCGGGCCACCGGATGATGAACGGCACGCGGATCGTCGATTCATACGTGAAGGTTCCGTGCGTCACCTCGCCGTGGTCTCCGAGCCCCTGCCCGTGATCCCCGACGAGAACCACGAGGGTCTCTTCCGCGAGCCGGAGCCTCTCGAGCGCGTCGAGGAGACGCCCGATCTCACGGTCGGTGTACGCGATCTCTCCGTCGTACAGGTTCGAGGCGTAACGCGTGAGGAACGGCTCCGGAGGTTCGTACGGCTGGTGCGGATCGAAGAGATGGACGAAGAGGAAGAACGGCTTCCCCTCCTTCTTCTCCAGCCACCGGATCGCGCGGTCGATCGTGACCTCCGCGCGCACCTCGGGGATCCCTCTTTGGAGCGGGGACTCCCTCTCCGGGGGGAGGGAATCGACGTACGTGTCGAACCCGCGTGCGAGGCCGAAACGGGCGTCGAGGACGAACGCGGAGACGAACCCCGCCGTCCGATACCCTTCCGCGCGGAGCCTGTCGGCCAGCGTCTCCTTCCCCTCGGGGAGGCGGTACGTCCCGTTGTTCCGCACCCGGTGCCTGTAGGGGAACTGGCCGGTGAGCATGCTCGAGTGCGAGGGGAGCGTGAGCGGAGCGACCGACGCCGCGCGGGCGAAGCGGACCCCCTCGGCCGCGAGCTTGTCCATCCGAGGCGTCTCGATTTCTTTATATCCATAGCATCCGACGTGGTCCGACCGGATCGTGTCGATCGAAAGAAAGAGGACCGAGAGACCGGTCCGAGCGGACGGGGCGCCGTCCGGCTTCTGCTCGCGGACGTCCGCCCGGTCCCCGGCCGGCTTCTCCCCGCCCCCTCCGCAAGCCAAGGCGGAGACGAGAACCACAAGGACGATCGCAAGGCTTCTTCGGATCAACGGGATCCTCCTTCCCGCCCCTCGGCCAGGGCGGCTTCGGCCATCCGGATGTTCGCGATCACCGGGCTCTCCGGATCATAGTCGAGAATCGTCCTCCACGCCTCGATCGCCGCGTCGACCTCTCCTTTGTGAAAGCGGAGAAGACCGATGTTGTTCCAGGCCGCGGAGTGGCGCGGGTCGATCTCCACCGCCCGCCGGTACTCCCGCATCGCCTCCTCGTCGCGCTCCTCCTTCTCGAGAAGATCGCCGAGGCGGTTGTGGAGATCCGCCGTGGACCCGATCCGCGCGATCGCCTCGCGGACCGTCCGCTCCGCCTGCGGGAGGTCCCCCCCCCGCTCGAGGGCGTTCACGAGGTTCCGAACGATCCTCTCGTTCCTCGGGTCCATCTCCACGGCGGCGGCGTACTCCGCGGCCGCCTCGCCGAAGCGGCCCATGTCGTAGAGCGCGTTCCCGAGGTTATAGAGGAACTCGGGCGACGCGGGCCGGAGATGGATCGCCTCGCGGTACTCCTCCACCGCCTTCTCGTTCTCCCCGAGCGAATGATACACCGTGCCGAGGTTCGCGCGAGCCTCCGCGAACGCGGGGGAGCCTCGGATCGCTGCTCGGTACTCCTCCGCCGCATCGGCCGCTCTTCCCTCCAGCTGCAGGAGGCGCCCGAGCCCGTAGTGCGCCGTCGGGTATCCGGGAAGAAGCCGGAGCGCCTCGCGATAGGCGGCCTCCGCCTCCTCGCTCTCCCCGCTCGCCAGAAGCCCGTTCGCGAGGTGCACGAGCGAGTAGGCCCGCGCGATCCCCTTCCCCGCGCCGAAGGAGCCCCCGTTCACGAGGACGAAGAGAAGGGCGAGAGAGCCGGCCGCCCAGAGGCGGGGGGCCCACGCGCCTCTTCGAAGAACGCCCGCGAACGCCGCCGTCCCGACCGCCGCCGGCGGGATGAGCGCGACGGAGAAGGGGATCCGGTACCTCGAGTGCGTGTAGAAGAGAAGAGCCGAGAGGAACTGCGCCGCGAGAAAGAGGAGGACCGGCGCCCCCCTCCGCCGGCGGAGAAGGACCGCGAGACCAAGCGCGCCGAGCGGAGCGATCACGCCGAACACGAACGGAGCACGCCGGAGCGCGGGGATCTCCTCTTGAAAAAAGGAGAGATCCGCGTTGTCCGGCGCCTCGGCGTTGTTCCAATGGAGCACCGCTTTTCGGCCGAGAAGAGCGAGATACGCGCCCGGGTCGCCGCGGATCCAATCGAGCGCGCGGCGCGTCCAGTACCACGACACCTCGGACGCCTTCAGCGAGCGCCCCGCCCCTGCCTCGGCAATCCGCCGGGAATCGCGGATGTTGATGTTCTCGGGAGAGAGAGGGATCGGCTCGTCGGGGAACGCGAAGACCCCGGCCGCCTTCTCGTTGTTCCCCATGTAGAAGTTGATCCCGCTGTGCGAGGAGACGAGGACGAAGTCATTCCCGCGGACGAGGTTTCGGATCGTCGCCGGGGAGACGGCGAGGAGTAGACCGGCGAGAAGAAGAAGGGCGGCCCGCGCCTTCCTTGTTTCCTCGCGCGCAAAGAGGATCCAACCGAGAAGAAACGGAAAGAAGAGGAGGAGGTTCCCTTGGATCAGCGTTCCGACGCCGAGGAGGATCCCCGCGGCGAAAAGCTTCGCGTATGAAGCGCCGGGACGGCGCCGGAGAAGGAGCGCGAGAAGAAGGAGATTAACGAAGACCCCGATCGCCGTCGGGAGAAGGAACGCCTCGTAGAAGAGCGCGGGGCGGTAGAGCCCGCCGGCGAGAAGCGCGAGAAGTCCGGCCGGCGCGCCCCCGAGGCGGCGCCCGATGTCGAAGAGGAGGAGCGCGCTCCCGATTCCGAGAAGGAGCTGGAAAAGGACGATCGGAACCGGCCCGGCGCCGAAGACCTTGTAGAAGAGGGCGAGGGAATACGGGTAGAACGGGTTCGTCGCGAAGACGTCGAGCGGATACCCCTCGCCCGCCGCGATCGCGCGGGCCAGCCGGTCGTTCACCTCCGCGTCCACGGCCGGATGAAGGAACAGAGGGTGCGCGCGGACCTCGGCGAAGTAGGCGACCCGGAGACCAGCCGCGAGAAGAAGAGCCCCCGCAAGGAGGAGCGCTCCCCTCCTCGCCCTCACGGCTCTCCCCGCCGGAGCGGCGGCTCCCCGGGGCCCGGCTCTTCGGAGCACGCGGCCCGGTAGCAGCCGGCGCGGAGATCCCCGAGAAGCGGAGAGCGCGCGTGAAGCCGATGGTCCGTTGCCTCGTCGCAGAAGCCGGGGTCGAGAACGCGGACGCCCTCGATCGGCGCGGCGCCCTCCGGCCCCTCGGCCGGAGCGCACGCCCAGACGACGTTCCCCTCCGCCTCGAGCGACGCCTTTCCTTCATGCATCAACCAAGGTCCGGTCGAGCGAACGACGAGGTTCCGGCGGATCGCCGCGCTCCCCGTATCCTCCACGCGGATCCCTCCCATGAAGCCGTGGTTCCGGACGAGCGTGTTCTCCTCGATCCGGGCGCTCGACTTCCAGGAGTAGAGCGACGCCCCCTGTTGGCCGCAGTGGTTGTCGAAGGCGAGGTTCCGCTCGATCCGCCCGTCGACCTCTTGGAGGAACGAGACCGCCCCGCCCCGCTTCATCGCGAAGTTCCCCTCGAACAGGTTTCCGAGGACGGCAGCGACGCACTGTTTGAGCGCGGCGACCCCGCCCCCCGAATCGAAGACGACGCGGTTATCGACGAAGCGGTTCTCCGCGATCTCGACCCGCGCGCGATCGAGAAGGCAAAGGCCGCCTCCGTGAAAGACCGCCGAGTTCCCCTCGAACAGGTTCCTCTCCACGCGGCCGGATGCGCCCGCGAAGAAGCACGCGCCCCCGCCGTGGTAGCGCGCGTAGTTGTCCCGGATCACGCAGTCGCGGATCACCGCGTGCACGCCGCCATAGACGAAGACCCCCCCGCCGTTCCCCTCGAAAACCCATCCGTTCCGGATCGTGAAGCCCTCGAGGAGGATCTCCTCTCCGCCGTCCCCGTAGGCGGTCACGACCGAACGATCCGCCCCCTCGCCGTCGATCACGGTCTCTCGGGCGCGCGGATCTCTCTCCCGGAAGGAAGGGTCCCAGCCCCCGAGGAGGATCTCTTCTCCGCCGTCCCCGTAGGCGGTCACGACCGAACGATCCGCCCCCTCGCCGTCGATCACGGTCTCTCGGGCGCGCGGATCTCTCTCCCGGAAGGAAGGGTCCCAGCCCCCGAGGAGGACGAGCGACTTCGAAAGGTAGAGGGTTTCGCGGTAGACGCCCTCCGCGACGAGGAGCGTGTCGCCCGCCGCCGCCGCCTCGGCCGCTCTCCCGATCGTCGCGTGCTCGGCCGGGACGCGGAGAACGCCCGCCCGCGGGGCGCACGGAAGCGCGAGAAGGAGGAGAAGAAGAACCCGCCGAAGCCGCTCCGGTCGAGACATGAGGCGATTATAGCCCGCGCGCGAAAGGCGGGGCAAGAGAACGCGCCGGCCGTCCGCCCGACGGGCGCACGAAAAAGGGCTCCCGCGCGCGGCGGAAGCCCCCACTCGGAAAGAAGTAGACTTCGTTACCGGAAGAGCTGCTTCACGCTCCCCCAGCTCGCGGGCTCCGTCGCCGCGGGGTAGGAGCACGTCATCCCTTCCTCGCTAAATGGGAGTGACTCCAAAGCGGACGACGAGAGGACCGAGGTCGCATCCCCATCTATAACCCAGAGAATCGCGCCTTCGGCCGCCACGTTGAAGGTCAGGCTTCCGACCTTGGCTGGGAAAGCCTCGTAAGGAACTCCCCCGCTCTGGAGATTCCAGTCGATTCCCTGAACCAGCCAGCACTTGTAGTTCGGGTAAGCGCTCGTGATCCACGGGCTGACCTCGATGGGGAAAGTCCCCGTGTCCGAGGCGAAGGTGGTGAACTGAGTCCAACCAGCGGCCGGGTGATTCGAGGTCCAGAGCGCCGTCCCAACCAGGCTCCCCTCCGTTACGCAGAACGTGCAGCCGTAACCGTAGAACGGCGGACAGTCGTCGTAGAACACGTTCACCGTGACCTGCGTGCCGATCTCGCCGGCGCCGAACGTGCGCCCCATGTCGAAGTCGCCCGGCTCGCAGTCGAGGTCTGCGTTCACGTCCAGGCCGACGAACCGTTCCGCCGCGGCGAACGAGAAGGCGAAGAGGAGAAAGAGCATCGCGGCGGCCCCCGCCGCGAAACGCTTGACATACGAACGACCACGCATGATTCCGCTCCTTTCCGAGTGGTACCGAGCAATGGGGACGAGGCGCCCCCCGCGAACCCGTCGGGACGCGGCTACTATAGGCAGTGGGCGTGAGAAGTGTCAACCGGAAAAGTGACGGGGAAACGGAAAGAGGCGGTCCGTACGCCGGACCGCCTCCTCTTCTTGGATCCGAGAAGGATTTACCGGAACAGGCTCTTCACCGCGCCCCAGTTGGTCTCCTCGGTTGCGATCGAACCGATCTGAACCGTGCCGAGCACCGTCCCGTTGTTGTCCCAGCTGTACGTGTAGAAGCTGAGCGTCAACACGCCCGAGCCCTCGAGCATGTACAGATCGTCGATCGACTGATCGACCGCCGCGTGGTAAGTCACCCTCGCGACCTTATACGGGAACATGATCGGAACGTCGAAGGTGAGGTTCTGTCCCTGGGCCGTGATGCAGTTCTGGGCATCCGGCGGCTGGAACGGGAACGACCAGCCTCCCCCCGGCGAGTAGGCCACGAAGCCCTGGTACTCGAGGGAGCGATCAAAGTTGCAAATGAACGCGCCCCAAACCCAGGTGCCCTTGCCCTGCGGACCGTACAGCCAGATATCGACGCCCACGTAGTCGCTCTGGTTAACCTGGATGTAGTCCACCCCGTTCATCGGGTTGCCGTCGAGATCAAGCTCGAGGCGGTACTGGCCCATGCCGGCGGACGCGAACAGCAACAGGGCCGCCGCCGCAACAAAAGCCTTCTTCATGCGCAGTTGCTCCTTTCTTCCGAATCGGAAGTTACCTTCGCTCTCAAGCCGCGCGCCGCGATCCACCCGGGGACCCACTCCCGAAAGAACCGCATGATTCAGCCGCCCCTGACCGCTTCCCAACAATCATTCGCGGCCGAACGCACACTTCCTGAAAGCACTTGAGATTCTACCAGGAAGGCCCGGTCCGTGTCAACTCAAAATCTTGTTTCGAGCTACTTCGGATCCGCCCGTTCCCGGTGAGCCTCCAACCCTTTCCACCGGCCTGCGCCGGTTAAGAAGCCGTTTTCGCGGCTCCCCGCACCCTGCTTATCGGCTCCGAGGGTGAGGGGTTTGACCGCTCCCGCTTCCGTGCGCTCGTCCGGGGCCGGGCCCAGGGAGCCCGCCCCGGCGGTAAGGCCGACACCTTACCCGATTTGGTAGCCGTCAACGCTCTCTCCGCATCACCTCCTCGGCTGCAGGATAGTCTCTGGAACCGACTGAAGAATACCACTGGGGAAGGGGCTTCGTCAACAGGAAATCAGGGGCCCGGGCCCCGTGAGGCCTTCCTAACCGATTCTTGATCACCCTGTTCGTTTCGTCGTCCCGGCGGGCGCCCGACGAGGCAGTTGTCGCTGGGGAACCCTCCTGCTACAAATAGAAGCGCGTATGCAAGCCCACTCGGCGTCACTCGCACTTCCCCGCGCGGACCGGATCCCCGGTCGGGAGGAGTCATGAGAACCCGTCGTTTCCCGGCGATCCCCTTTCTTATCACCCTCGCGCTCGCGGCCCTAGGACATTCGATTCCTGCCCACGGAGGGACGGAGAACCGGGCCGATGAGCCCCCGGAGGCGTGGCGGCTTCTGAGAGGTCCCGGTAGAGCGGAGCTGCTCGACCGCATCCTATCCGATCTCGACCGCCTTTCGGAGCATGAGAGCGCCTTTTCTCCACGAAGCGCGCGATCGAGGGAGGAGAGGACCGATGAGCTTTCTATAGGCCCTTGGCCCTACCGCGAATCCGGCCGCCCTCGCGTCTGGACGATCCGGCCGGACGGCACCGGAGACGCCCCGACGATCCAGGCAGGGGTCGACTCGGCGGCCCCAGGCGACACCGTTCTTCTCGAACCGGGGATCTTCCACGGAGAGGGAAACCGCGATATCCGCTTCCGCGGAAAGGCGTTGGTCGTCCGCGGAAGAGACGCCCCCGAGCTTCACGTGATCGACTGCAAGGGGACGCAGGAGGATCCTCATCGAGGGTTCGTCCTCGACCAGGGCGAGGGGCCCGGGTCGGTCCTATCGACCCTAACGGTGACCGGCGGCCACTCGACCGACCACGGGGGCGGCATCCTCTGCCGAAACGGCTCGTTCCCCACGTTGGAGAACCTGATCGTGCGGGAGAACCGCGCGGACGCTTGGGGGGGCGGGATGTTCTGCTACGATGCCTCGGCGGAGATCGTCGGATGTGTCTTCCGCGGGAACACGAGCCGCTGGGGCGGGGGGATTTACGGAAGGCGGGCGTTCCTCGAGGTCAGGGACGCGCTTTTCGCAGAGAACGTCGCCGGACACCAGGATTTCGACTGGGGCGGCGCGATCGGATGCGACAGCTCCGATTACTTGAAGCTCGAAAGGGTTCGGTTCGAGTCGAATCGCGCGCCGGTCGGAGGGGCGGTTTCCGCGTACGACACGCCGCTTCTCGCCGTCGACTGCGCGTTCATCGGAAATGAGGCCGATCTCCTCTGCGGTGCTCTCTACAGCTTTCCGATCGCTCCCGGCGACCCAGTCGTCCTCAGGAATTGCGACTTCTCGGAGAACACGGCGATCCTCGCCGCGGGGGCGGCCTCCTCCCTGGGGGGATGCGATACGATCGCCGAGTGCTCATTTACGGGAAACGAGGCGAACTGGGCGGGCGCGGTCTTTCTGGGAGGAGACACGCACGTCCGCGCGTGTTCCTTCACGAACAACCGCGCGCGCCGGAGCGGGGGAGCCTTCAGCATCTACGGGAGGGCGTTCCTTGACACGTGCACGATGGCGGGAAACACCGCCGCCGACTCCGGCGGGGTCGTTCAGACCGAGTACGCCGACCCGATCCGATTCGAACGATGCACGATCGCCTTCAACGGCGCCCCGCACGGAGGAGCGGTCAGCGTGCCGTCCGGAGTGTCGTCGTCGGTGATTCTCTCGCGCTCGATCGTCGCCTTCAGCGATTCAGGGGAGGCCGTTCTTTGCGATGGGACGGGCGGCACCGCCGTCTTGAGCTGCTGCGACCTCTACGGAAACGAGGGAGGCGACTGGGTCGGCTTCATCGCGCCGCAGGCGGAGATCAGCGGAAACTTCTCGGCGGACCCGCTCTTCTGTGGCGGGGAGACGAACGACTTCACGCTCGACGCGGAGTCCCCCTGTCTCGACGCGGCGGGCTGCGGCCTCGTGGGCGCGTGGGGTTTGGGATGCGGGGGATCGGTCGGCGTTGCGGCCGAAGACGGGGCTCCGGCGAGCTCGACCTTCCTCGCGCCGAACGCGCCGAACCCCCTTAACCCGTTCACGACGATCCGGTTCGGTTTGAAGGAACCGGGAGCGGTCTTGCTCGCGCTTCACGATCCAGCCGGACGTCGCGTGAGGATCCTCTGCAATGGGGAACGCCGAGATGCGGGGGAACACTCGGTGACTTGGGACGGCCGCGACGCAACAGGCCGAGCCGTTGCATCCGGGGTCTATCTGGTCCGGATGGAGACGCAAGGTTTCTCGGCCGCGCGAAAGATCCTCATCCTCAGGTAGCAGTCCTCTTCTTCGAGGAATGAAGGATGGAGAGAAGCCCCCCCGGCGGAGCCGAGGGGGCTGTCGATTCGGAGAGAATCAAGACACTAGTAGATCTGGTCGCAGTCCAACCCCATGCTCGTGTTCCGAGTCAGCGTGAAGCTGACACCCGCGCCGCCCGGGCAAACATCGCCCGCGTTCACGCGGGGCGCGTAGATGAACGTGTCCTGGAAGTTAACCGAGTTCGTTGCCCCGCAGGCCCGGAAGTCACCCGAGTAGCCGGCTCCGGCGTTCACGAAGGGCGCGAACTTGAACGTGTCCTGGAAGTTCACGTTCCCCGTGCCGTTGAAGTCCACCGACTTGACGCAGAGCGTGTCGAAGTTGTTGGAGAGCTCGACGCTCGGGTCCCCGCAGAGGGCCGTGACCTTCCAGTTGAGGGCGAACTTCGCTCCGCCGCCGCCGTAGAGATCGAACGCCACCACGCCGTTCGCGTTGGTCGCGGCGGTCCGAGAGGCGGTCCCGCAGATCCGGCCGTTCACCGACGTCGGCGACCCGAGATCGTTGTTCGGGTCGAACTGGCCGGAGAGGTCGAGGCGCACGTTGCAGGTCGGAACGGGCGCCGAGAGGCAGTCGCGCACGGTCACGCGGATCCAAACCTTCTCATAGGTGCCGGCCGGGCTCCACACTACGTTGCATGTGGCGCAGGGAAGCCCGGTCCCGGACACGCGCTGAAAGGCCATCACCGTGCTCGAGTACGCCGCGCAGGGAAGGCCCGCGAACGCCGTGGTCGCGAACCCGAACGCGAAGAGAGCGAGCAGTCCGAACATCAACCCTTTTCTCATTGCTACCTCCTGCAGGAAAGTTCCAGCGATCGTTCCTTCCCGGTTCTCCGGGCGCTCACACACATCTATCGTCTGGGCCTGTGGCGGAGCCACGAGGACCTATCCAGGATGAAAGCTTCCCCGCACCTCCTTTCGGCAGATTGATGGGTATAGGCAAGGGAGAACTCAATCGCGATTCTGGTAGCGCTGGTACTATACCAAACTCCCTTTCCGCCTGTCAACCGTAAAACCTCAGCCCTCCGATAGGTTACGCGACAGGCAATCGGCTCCACACCTGGAAGAAACTCTACCAGAAGACGGCCGGGAAGTCAACGGGTTTGTCCGGTTAACTCCAATCTTCATCGGATCCTCGAAGGTTCCTGATGATCGTTCCGATCGTCCCGATCCGGGGAGCCCGGCCAGCCGGGTCTGCGCGTGGGCGAAGCAGGATTCGAACCTGCGGCCTCCTGCTTGTAAGGCAGGCGCTCTCACCATCTGAGCTATCCGCCCGGACGTGATTCCGGCCTAACATACTATCGGACACTATTTTACCGCGATCGCAAGGGGAAGGATCACGCAGTACCCGGCGACGAGGAGGATCGGCGCCAGCGTGATCGAGTTCTTGCTGAGGAGGAGGTAGCCGAGGAGGATGAAGAAGATCCCGACCCCAAAGAGGATGTAGTTCCGCTGCCCGAACGCGAGCCCGTCCTCGGTCCTTGCCGCGGGGCGGGCCGGCTTGACCGCTTTCTTCTTCACCTTCGCCACGATTCGTGCCTCCCGGGGATCCTGTTCGTTTCGATTACAGCGGCCTTCGCCCCTCCCGTCAAGGAGAATCACGGAGCGCCTTCGCACTCCTCTTCGCGCGGCCGTGCTCTTCCGCAGTCGCGGTGAAGACGTGCCGCCCCCCCTCTCCCGACGCCACGAAGAAGAGAGCGTCCGAATCCTCGGCCGGATGGAGAGCCGCGCGGATCGACGCCTCCCCGGGGGAGCAGATCGGCCCCGGCGGGAGGCCCGGGTTCTTGTACGTGTTGTACGGAGAGTCGATCGCGAGATCCGCGAGGAGGGGCGCCTCCCGCGTTCCGAGCGCGTACTGCACCGTCGGGTCCGCCTGGAGCTTCCAACCGAGGCGAAGCCGGTTGTGGTAGACCGCCGCGATCAAGGGCCTTTCCTCAGGGAGGACCGCCTCCGACTCGACGATCGAGGCGAGCGTCACCGCCTCGCGCGCCGAGAGACCCATCTCCGCCGCCCGCGCCTCCTCCTCCGCGGAGAACCGTTTTCGAAAGGCCTCAACCATTCGACCCAAAACCAGTTGGAGCGGGTCGGTCGGAAAGAAGAAGTACGTGTCCGGGAAGAGATAGCCCTCGAGCGTCGGCCCGGGCGCGCCGAGGCTCCCCGCCAAGGCCGGCTCGGACGCAACCCGGAGGATCTCCTCTTCCGGGATGGAGAGCGCCGAGGAGAGGATCCGGGCGACCTCCGGGAGGCGGAGCCCCTCGGGGATGGTGACACGGACCGCCTCGTTCGCCCCCCTCTGAAGCAGACGGAGGATCCGCCCGCCCGGCGTCCCCGGGACGATCCGGTAGACCCCCGCACGCACCTTCCGATCGGTCCCCCCGATCCGGCCGACGAGGGTGAACCATCGGGCGTCGTCGAGGATCCCGTGGCTTTTCAGGACCGCGCCGATCGATCCGAGGCCCGCCCCCTCCGGGATCACCACGCGCTCTGCCTCGAGACCCTCGGGAGGCTCGCCTTGATAAAAGCGGTGCACGGCCGCGCCGAAGAGGACGAGGACCGTCGAGAGAGCGAGAGCCGCGGCGAGAGATCGCCCGCTCATCGGTCTAATCCTCCGCCGGCCGCGCGCCGCGCCGGCGATCCAGATACGACTGCAGGATCAGGACGGCGGCGATTCGATCGATCCTCGCCGAGGCCGCCTTCGTCTCTTTCGGGCGCCTTCGCCTCGCGCGCCGTCTCGGCGTCTCCCCCTTCTCCCCTTCGCGGCCGTCGGCGAGGCGAAGCACGCGCTCCGCCTGCGCGGATGTCAGGCGCTCATCCCACGTCTCGACCGGAACCGCGAGGAGCCCCTCGAGGAGCTTCGCGAAGCGGGCCGCGTCCTTCGCCATCTCGCCGACCGTTCCGTCCAGGTTCCGCGGGAGCCCGACGACAACCCGATCCACCCCCCTCTCGACCGCGAGGATCCGAATCGCTTCGAGAAGCGCCTTCTCATCGATCCCGTCGAGAACGGGGAGCGGGAGGGCGAGGATCCCCTCCGGATCGCTCACCGCAACCCCGACCCGCTTCTTTCCGAAATCGATCCCGAGCACGGCTCCCATTCTCTACCAATCCCTTCTACGGAACAGCCGAATCGACCCCCACCAGACGAGCCCGCCCCAGACGGCGGCTCCCGGCAACGACCACCAATCGAAAGAGGGGAAGACCGGGCGTCCGAGCGCGAGGTCGATCCCGACGCTCGTCGCGTTTCCGATCGGCGGGAAGAGGCGGACGAACGCGCGCACGAGGTCCGCCTTCCATCCGATCGGCTCCCCGCCGAGAAACGGCTGAAGGATCGGAAGCCACCAGGGGGCGACGTTCTCCGGAACGTCGACCGCGAAGAGCGAGGACTCGAGAAGATCGAGCGAGAGGACCGCGCTCGCGATCCACACGAGGAGCGCGCCCATCGCCCCCCAACCGCCGCCGAGAAAAAGCCGGAAGAGGACGAGAACGCCGAGGAGGAGTGCCTGGGCGAGGACGATCACCGCCGCCCCCGCCGCGATCTCGGCGCGAAGGCTTCCGGTCCTTGAGAAGAGAAGTATCTCGAAGAGGACGAGAGCCGCCGCCCAGAAGAGAAGAACGACGAGAAGAACCCCCGCCGAGCGGCCGGCCAGGTAGCGCGCGCGGCTGATCGGCGCGGAGAGGGAGAAGGCCGCGCGTCCCGTCTCGGCGTCGCCGAGAACGAGCCCGGCCCCGTGGAAGAGCAGAAAGAGCAGGATCAGAAACGAGACCGCGCGCACCCCGAGACCTATGGCGAGGGCGACCCGCGCGCTCTCGTCGAGATCGACCGGCTCGCCGTTCACGGTGAAGGTCCCCGTCGCCTGGAGCGCGATCCAGAAGAGAGCCGCCGCCCCGGCGAGGAGAAGAAGCGAGAGGGGGAAACCCCTCCCGCGCCGGAAGACGAGGAACACCTCGCGCGCGAGCTCCCTCATCTCGACACCTCCCCGAGCGCGTCCCGAAGGGAAGCGGGGCGGAAGACCGTCTCGCGCGGCGGAAAGCCGCCCTCCTCGAGCGCGCGGACCACCTCGTTCCCCTCGCCGCGATCGGACACGAACACCCGGAGCCTCCGCGCCTCTCGGTTCGCGACGTGCGGCCGCCCGCCGAGGAGCGCGGCCGGTTGTTCGGGAAGCGCCGGGAGAACCAGATCAACGAGAAATGGGGCGGGAAGGAGATCGGCCGGAGGGGCCGCGCGCGTGAGCCGGCCCTTCTCGATCACGCCGACCCGATCGCAGACCCGCTCCACCTCGGAGAGGATGTGCGAGGAGAGGAAGACCGTCGCCCCTTTGCCTTTCGCTTCAATAATCGCATTCTCAATCATCTCGCGCCCGGCGATATCGAGGTCGGCGGTCGGCTCGTCGAGAAGCCAGATCGCCGGCTCGAGCGCGAGAAGGAGAAGGAGCCCGGCGCGCCGCCGCATCCCCTTCGAGAAGGCGGCAAGCTCGCCGTCCATCCGGTTCGAGAGACCGGCCCGCTCGGCCGCGTGCGGAAGGCGCGAGAGGTCGCGGCCGCGGAGACGGATCTGGACGCGCGCCCACTCGCCGAGCCGGAGCCCGCTCGGGAAGAGGAGATCCTCGGGGAGGTAACCGACCGCGCGGCGGCTCTCGGCGCGAGAGGCGGGGACTCCCGCGAGAAGGACCTCCCCCCGGTCCGGGCGCGCGAGGGAGGCCGCGATCCGGATCGCGGTCGTTTTTCCCGCCCCGTTCGGACCGAGAAATCCGAACACCTCTCCCCTCTCGACGGAGAGATCGAGATCGACGAGCGCGGGGAGCGCACCGAAGCTTTTCGAGACGCTGCGCCAGACGATCCCGCCTCCGCTCATGCGCCCCCTCCGCTCGCGCCCCCGCGAAGAACGATCAGCGTGAAGTCGTCCGCGTGCCGGTCGCTTCCGGCGAAGCGCGCGACCTCCCCCCGCACCGCCTCGACGATCTCGGCAGCGCTCCGCGCGCAGTGCCTCCGGACCGTTTCGACGAGACGCGTCTCGCCGAACTCCTCCTCGCCGCGCGCCTCCTCGGTGACCCCGTCGGTGTAGAAGATCGCGAGATCCCCCTTGGCCACGCGGACCGTCCCCTCGCCGTAGGAGGCATCCTCGGCGAAGCCGAGCACGAGCCCCCCCTCCGCGAGCGTCTCGATCCGTCCGTCCGCGCGAAGGACGAAGGGGCTGTTGTGCCCTCCATTGCAGAAGCGGATGACGCCCTCCTCCCTCCGATAGACGCCGAAGAAGAAGGTCGCGAACTGCTCGACGGAAGTCGAGCGGCAGAGGACCCGGTTCAGCCTCCCCACGAGCTCCGCCGCGCGCGCCGCCCGGCTCATTTGCACGTGAAGGGCCGCGTGAAGCATCGACATGAGAAGCGCGGCGGGGATCCCCTTCCCCGACACGTCCCCGACCGCGATGCCGAGATCCCCGCTCTCCATCGGGATGAGATCGTAGTAGTCCCCGCCGACCTGACGGCTCGGGACGTTGATCGCGGCGACGTCGATCCCGTCGACGCGCGGGCTCCGCCTGGGGACGATCGACTCTTGCACCGAGCGCGCAAGGGCGATCTCCTCGTCCACGAGGCGGCGCTCGACCGCCTCTTCGTGGAGGCGCGCGTTTCGCGCCGTGAAGCCGATCTGCGTTCCGAGCATCGAGAGGAGCCCGATCTCCTCTCCCGTGTAACGACTCCCGGTGATCTTCGGCCCGAGCGCGAGAAAGCCGAGACCATCCCCCCCGCCGGGGAGATGGACGGGGACGACGACCTCCGCGCGAAGACGGAGAAGCGCCTCGCGAACCTCCTCTCGCTCCTCCGCGGCGACCGGCTCCTCCGCGAGATCGCGCGCGGGGGCAGGCTCGCGCAGGCCGTCGGCGGCGCGGACGATCGGATGGCTCGCCTCGAACGCGGCGGGAGTCTTCTCGCTCGACCCATGCTCCAGATAGCGCTCTCCGCTCCGGTCCCGCAGGAAGAGACGGACATCGTCCACGGCAAGCGCGTCCCGGAGCGACCGGACGATCCGGTTCGAAACGAGCGCGAGGTCGAACGCCGTCGTCATCTCGCGGCTGAGATCGCGGAGGATCCCCAGATGCGCGGCGCGCTCCCCCGCGAGCACACGGTCGACCGCCCGTTCGACGCGGCCGAGGATCGGGTGGAAGAAGACGATCGCGAGAAGAACAAAGAGGCCTTGGAAGAAGGGGATCGCGGTTCCCGCCTGGACGTGAAGAACCCGGTCCATCTGCCGGGCGAGAAGAAGGAAGCCGGCGACGAGCGCGCCGAACGTGAGCGAGAAGAGGAACGCCCGGCGGAAGACCGTTCCCACCTCAAGGAAGCTCGCGCGGACGATCGCGAAGCCGATCGCTCCGGTGCCGACGAGAAGGGCCGCCGTGACGAGAACCGTGCGCGTCCCCTCCGGGAGCGTCGCCGCGAAGAGGTTCGGGAGCGGTACGGCGATCGCGTAGAGACCGACGCAGCTTCCGAGACCGAAGAGAACCGCGCGGAGCTGCCGCCGGATCTTGGGGACGCGGGTTTCCCGAAAAGAGCGCGCGAGGAGGTAGATCGCGAGCGTCACGAGGAGAACGTCGAGAAAGGAGAAGAACCGGATGTGGAAGCGGGCGAGAAGCCGGAGCGCAAGCGCCCCGAGGCCGATCCCGAGGCGGAAAAACTCCCCGAACGCCCCGCCGATCCCGAAGGGGGCGGACGGCTCGAAGCGCGCGAGGGCCGGCCCCATCCTCCCGAGAAAGAGGAGAAGCGCGAGATGGAACACGTACGGAAGATAGAGGAGCCAAGGGAGCGAGGGGCGGCGCGCGAGAAGGGGATGCTCGCGCGGAAAGACGAGAGCGAAGAGAAGGAGCGACGGGAAGAAGAGCTCCCACACGTAGGCGAAGGTCGTCGCGAGATCGGTCCCGAGGAACGGCGTTCCGCCCTTCGTCCCGAGGAGCATGCCGAGCCCGCCGATGAGCGGCCCGAACCCGCCGAAGAACATCATCGCGGCGGCGACCCGACGGAGGCGTTCGCCCGGGGCCTCGCGGAGGATGACGATGCCGAAGAGGAAGACGGCGCTTCCGCAGACGAGATAAAGGGAGGCGCCGACCAAGGTCCAGTTCATCGCAAGCCGCACCCTGAAGGGGGTGTGCGAGGGACGGCGCGGGATCGGCGGACCTTCGGGTCCGGTCAGCCTTCCTTCCGGTGCGCGGGCCCCAGCATCTTGCTCATCGTAACGGTCGTCCCGCGGGAAGGTTCGATCGCGAACCGCACTTCATCCATGAACGTCCGAAGAATGAAGATCCCACGCCCTCTCTCGCGCATGAGGTTCTCGGGGTCCCGCGGGTCGGCGACGGAATCCGGATCGAAGCCCGTTCCCTGGTCCGAGACCTCGATCTCGAGCCGCTCCGGTTTCGACCGGAACCGGATGCGGACCTTCTTCCTCCGGTCGTTCTTGTTGCCGTGCTCGATCGCGTTCGTGCACGCCTCGATCACGGAGCTGCCGATCGCGTCCCGGACCTCGCGCGCGACCCCGAGACGTTCGGAGATCTCTTCCGCCACGGCGTTCACGAGAGAGAGATACTCGAGCGAGCTCGGAACGACGAGCTCGACGTTCTCCCAGCCGCCGGAAGGGTTCATCGGACCTACTCGCTCCCGAACGTGACGAGCGCTTCATCCTCGGTGGGGTACGTTTCGAACACGGTCGAGAGTTTCGTGATCATGAGGACGGATTCGATCCTCTCCGCGACGCTCGCGAGCTTGAGAACGCCGCCGCCGTTCTTCACCGACGTGTACCCCGAGATGAGGATCCCGAGCCCCGTCGAGTTGATCCACGAGAGGTTCCCGAGGTTAAGGAGGATCTTCTTCCTTCCGTCGGCGAGGAGCTGCTTGACCAGGTTCTGGAAGGTCGCCGCGTCCTCTCCCCCCATCAGCTTGCCGGAAAGCTCCAGAACGGTGACATCTCGAATGTCTCGACGTTTAATGTTCACTTCTCGCCCCCTTCTAGCCTGGATTATGCACGCGTTTCCTGCTGCGGCTGTGGATCTCCCTTCGCGCTTCCGCGCTCCGGGAGCTTCCTCGGCGACCCGTCCCCCCGGGACGGGTGCCCGCCTCGGTCGCGCGAGGAGACGCCTACGAGGCCTCCCTTCCGTCGCCGCTTCCTCAACGTAGTGCCGAGACTACGTTTCCGGGAGCGGCTCGTCCAGGTCGGCCTCTCGGCTCGCGGTCCGCATCCTCGCGACGGAAACGTGTGCATAATCCAGGCTTCCGATCCGTCCCTCGAACGCACTCCGTTTCTAGGATCGATGCCCGCCGCGCCGCTCCTCCCGCCGGAGGATCGAGAGGAGCCCCGCGAAGTCGCTCGGCGCTTCCGCCTCGAACGCCATCTCCGCGCCGGTGCGCGGATGCCGGAAGCGGAGCCGCCAGGCGTGGAGCGCTTGCCGGTCGATCGCTTCGAGCGCCCGCTCCGCCGAGCGACGGTGCTCGCTCGGCAGCGCCGCGAGCGCCTTCCGCCTCCCGCCGTACTCCGGATCGCCGAAGACCGGGTGCCCGGCGTGCGCGAAGTGGACCCGGATCTGATGCGTCCGCCCCGACTCGAGCGCCACCTCCGTGAGACAAGCGTAAAGGAAACGCTCCCGCGACGTAAACCGGGAAACCGCCTCCTTCCCCTTCTCCGTCACCGCCATCTTTTTCCGATCGCGCCGGGAGCGCCCGATCGGCGCGCGGATCACTCCCTTGTCGGGGGGAAAGCCCCAGACGACGGCGAGGTACTGCCGTTCGACATCTCGTCTCTCGATCGCGCGCGAAAGCGCGAGGTGCGCCTCCCGGGTCTTCGCCGCGACGAGAAGTCCCGACGTGTCCTTGTCGAGCCGGTGAACGATCCCCGGTCGGACCGCCTCTCCGGCGTCGGAGAGGGTCCCGCACCGGGAGAGAAGCGCGTGCACGAGCGTTCCGGTGCGAACCCCCGCGCCCGGATGCACGACCATCCCCGCCGGCTTGACGACGACGATGAGGTCCTCATCCTCGTGGCGCACGTCGAGAGGGATCGCCTCCGGCACGAGGGCGGACGGCTCGGGAGGGGGGAGCGTTATCGTCACCGTCTCCCCCGCGGCGAGCTTGCGGCTCGCCCGCGCCGTCTTCCCGTCCACGAGGACCCTCCCCTCGCGGATCAGCTTCTGGCCGAAGGCGCGCGAGGGGAGCCCCGCGTCCTCCGCGAGAAACCGGTCGAGGCGGACCGCATCCCTCTCCGGAGGCACCAGGACCCTAACCGAGCGCGTCTCCTCCCGCATCCGTTTGCTTTCCATCGAAAGGATCGCCGGATCTCATCGATAGGAGAAAGAAGAGGGCGACGCCGGCGACGACCCAGGCGTCCGCCAGGTTGAACACCGGCCAGCGAAGGTCGCCGACGCCGACATCGAGAAAATCGATCACGCGTCCGAAGCGGAGGCGGTCGATCAGGTTGCCGATCGCGCCGCCGAGAACGAGGCCGATCGCCGTCCGCCCGCCCGGCGTGCGGATCCGCCCGCGCGCGGCGAGATAACCGAGCACGGCGACCGCCGCGATCGAGAGGACGGTGTAGAGGTTCCCGTGGTCGCGGAAGAGGCCGAACGCCCCGCCGGGATTCTGAACATGCGTGATCCGGAAGACGTCGCCGGCGACAGGGACCGAACGGCCGAGATCCAGCCTGGAGGCGACGATCGCCTTCGCGGCTTGGTCGAGGAGGAGCGCGCCCGCCCCGACGAGAACGGAAAAGAGAAGCCCGAGACGGGCCGGGGTCTTCACGGTCCCGATTGCCCTTCCTTCTCCTTGCACGCGGCGCAAAGACGCGCGTGGGGAACGATCTCGAGTCGCCCCTCGGGGATCGGCTCCCCGCAATCCTCGCAGATCCCGTACGTTCCGACGCGGATCCGCTCGAGCGCCTGATCGATATGATAGAGAAGACGCGTATCGCGGGAGGCGAAGTGGAACGCCTTCTCCCGCTCCATCGCGTCGGTCCCGAGATCCGCCATGTGGAACGAATAGGCGGAGAGATCGCCCGCGGCGTCCCTCTGCGTCTGGTTCGACGACGACTGATGCCGCTCGAGAGCGCGGAGCAGCTTCGCGCGCTCCTCGAGGAGGCGCTCCTCGAAGTGCGCGAGTTCCTTCTTGTTCACCTCTTGTCCCCTTCGCTTTCCGTCCGGCCGGCCGCCGCCGGGGAAACCCGCGAGACGGCGATCCGGGCCGGCTCGCCGTTCAGATCCCACTCCTGGGCGCTCTCCCCCCGCGCCTCGCCCCGCTCGAGGGAGACGGTGAGAGTGTCCGAGCGGATCTGATCGGAATGACGGTCCACGGCACGCGCGAGCCGATCGCTCCCCTCGTACACGACGCGGACTCGATCGACGACCTCGAACCCGGCTTCTTTACGCATGAATTGAATCTTGTTCACCATCTCTCGGGCGAATCCCTCCATGAGAAGGTCCTCGTCGAGAGACGTATCGAGGAAAAGAACCGTGCGCTCTCCCCGTTCCATTTCGTAGGTACCGGCCCCCTTCTCCTCCGTCTCGAGATGCGAGGGGCCGAGGAGGACCGCCTGCCCGTCCACCTCGATCTCCCCTCTCCCCTCGTCCCGAATCCGCCGCACCGCCTCGGAGGGGAGGGCGCGGATCGCCGCGGCGACCTTTCCCGCGAGAGGGCCGAACTCGGGGCCGAGAACGGAGAAGACCGGCTTCGCCGAGAGGCGGAGAAGGGGACCCGCGTCCCTCGCGATCTCGAGCGCGCGGGCGTTCAGCTCCTCGCGCACCGGCCCCAGCATCCGCTCGAGCCGGCGGATCGACTCCTCGTCGGGTAGGACGACCACGATGCGCCGCACCGGCTGGCGGGTCTTGATCGATCTTCGCATCCGAACCGCGCGGCCGAGGTTCGCGACCTCGCGCGAGAGATCGACCGCCGCCTCGAGGTCCGCGTCGATCCGCGTCCCGTCCGGTTCGGGGTACGACGCGAGATGAACCGACTCCGGCTCGTTCGGATGGAAAGGCGGGACGAGGGCGCGATAGACCTCTTCGCTCACGAACGGGACGATCGGAGCGAGGAGCTTCGAGAGGACGACGAGCGTCTCGTAAAGCGTCTCGAACGCGGCGCGCTTCTCGGCGTCCATGCCGCTCTTCCAGAAACGCTTCCGGTTCCGCCGCACGTACCAATTGCTGAGGTCGTCGATGACGAACTCCTGGAGGGCGCGCCCGGCCCGCGTGAGATCGTATCGGTCGAGCGCGGCCCCGGCCTCGCGAGAGGCCCTGTCGAGGCGCGAGAGGACCCAGCGGTCCATATCGGTCCGGCCCGATTCCCTCTCGCCGCGCGCGGACGGGTCGAACCGATCGAGCGACGCGTAGAGAAGAAAGAACGAGAGCGTGTTCCGGAGCGTGTCGACGAACGGGTATCCCACCTCGCGCACCGTTCCGACGCTGAAGCGGCGCGGCACCCAGAGCGGCTGGCTCCAGACGAGGTACCACCGGAGAGCGTCGGCGCCGTATTTTCTCAGGATCTCCCACGGATCGACGACGTTCCCCTTCGTCTTCGACATCTTCTTCCCTTCCTCGTCGAGCACGAGGCCGATGACGAAGCAGCTCTTGTACGAGCTCGTTCCGGAAACGTGCGTGCTGATCGCGAGGAGGGAATGGAACCAGCCGCGCGTCTGATCGGTCCCCTCGCAGATGAACTCGGCGGGGAACTGGTCGGCGAACAACCCCTCCTCATCGAAGGGGAAGCGGTACTGCGCGTAGGGCATGCAGCCGGAATCGAACCAGACATCGATCACTTCCGGCACGCGCTTCATCGCACCGGCGCACGCCTCGCAGCGGATCTCGACCCGATCCGCCCACGGCCGGTGGAGATCGATCGGCTCGGGAAGGGGCGCGGTCGCGCGCCGGCGGAGATCCTCGACGCCGCCGACGGACGCGGTTTCCCCGCACGAGGCGCACCGCCAGATGTTGAGCGGCGTTCCCCAGAAGCGGTCGCGGGAAAGACACCAGTCGACGTTGTTCTCGAGCCACTTGCCGAAGCGGTTCTGCCCGAGCTCGGGCGGGTACCACGCGATTCGTGTGTTCTCCTCCACGAGCCGATCGCGGTAGGCGGTCGTCCGGATGAACCAACTCGCCCGCGCGAAGTAGAGGAGCGGCGTCGCGCAGCGCCAGCAGTGCGGATAGCTGTGCGTGGTCCGCTCCTCGCGAAAGAGAAGGCCGCGCGCAACGAGGTTCCGAATGATCTCCGGATCCGCCTCCTTCACCGGGCGCCCGGCCCACTCGGTCACCGACTCGACGAAGCGGCCGGTCGCGTCGACGAGCGAGATGACCGGAAGCCCCTCTTCCTGGCCGATCCGATAGTCGTCCTCGCCGTACGCGGGGGCGATGTGAACGATGCCGGTCCCCTCCTCGAGCGACACGAAGTCCGCCGCGATCACGCGCCACGCGCGCGGGTCTTCCTCTGCGTAGGGAAAGAGCCTCTCGTAGCGCATCCCGACGAGATCGGCCCCGCGAAACCGCCGCGCGATCCTCGGCGCGTTCTTGAACACAAGCGAGAGACGCGCTTCGGCGAGGATGAGCGTCTCCCCCTCTCCCTCGACCTCGACGTACGTTTCCGCCGGCGCGACGGCGATCGCCGCGTTCGAGGGGAGGGTCCACGGGGTCGTCGTCCACGCGAGGAAGCTCCGGCCCTGCTCTCCCAGGACGCGCATCCGGATCGTGATCGAGGGATCGATCACGTCCGCGTACCCCTGCGAAACCTCGTGGCTCGAGAGAGGCGTTCCGCAGCGCGGGCAGTACGGAACCACCTTGTGCCCCTCGTAGATCAGCCCGGCGTCCCAGAAGCGCTTCAAAACCGCCCAAACCGACTCGATGTATTCGTTCGTGCAGGTCACGTACGGGTTCTTCATGTCCACCCAGAAGCCGATCCGGTCGGACATCCGCTCCCATTCCTCGGAGAAGCGGAAGACCCGCTCGCGACACTTTTGATTGAAACGATCGATTCCGTATTGTTCGATCTGTCCTTTGTTCGTGAAGCCGAGCTCTTTCTCCACCTCGATCTCGACGGGAAGGCCGTGCGTGTCCCACCCGCCCTTCCGAACGACGCGGAACCCTTGCATGGTCCGGAAACGGCAGACGAGATCCTTCACGATGCGGCCCGCGGCATGGTGGATGCCGGGAAGGGCGTTCGCCGTCGGCGGGCCCTCGTAGAAGACGAAGCTCCTCGCGGCCGGGCGCTCGACGCTCTTCCGGAAGATCTCCCGCTCCTTCCAGAAGCGGAGGATCTCCTCTTCGCGTTCGGGGACCGGCGCGGGGTTCGGCTCGGGGAAGCGGGATCGTTCGGTCATGATGTTTCGCGGGTCCTCCGGCGAAACGCCGCGCGCATCGCTACGAGGTTTCGCCGGCGCTCCGGGCGGCCTCCTCGGACCCGGGGAACGCCTCGCGCTCCCCGGGGACGGCGGACGGCGGGCGCGCGCCGGCGCTCTCCTCGGAAGGCTCTCCGCGCATGAGATGGAGATCCTCGAACAGCTCGCGCTGGAGCTCCTCGAGACGGCGGAGATCCTCCTCGCCCTCGTACTCGTTTCTTTTGAGGTCAAGCATCTTGAGCTGGGTCTCCACGAGAAGGCGGAAGCGAGCGAGGAAGTCCCGCCTCTGCTTCGCGAGATCGACCAGATCGCCCCGCACGCTCTCGAGGATGCCGCGCGCGGTCTGGACCGCCTTCTGCGCCCTGAGGTCCGCGTCCTTGAGTCGGATCTCGACCTCCTGATCCGCGTTCTTCTTCGTGTCGCGGGCGACCTTCTCCGCGGTCACAAGAGCGTTCCGCAGGGCTTCCTCGATCCTGCGGTAGTTCTCGAGCTGAATGTCCGACGTGGCGATCCGATCGCGGAGCACCCGGTTCTCCTGCACGACCTCCTCGACCTCGTCGGCGACCATTTCGAGGAACGAGGCGACCTCCTGCTCGTCGAGCCCGCGCAGCGCCTTTCGGAACGTCTGCTTCCGAATGTCGAGGGGAGAGATCTTCATGACGCGGCTCCCTCCTATTCGTCCGTCTCCCGGTCGTTTCGCAGAAACCTCAGCCTATCCGAATTCGCGCCCCCGGCCAAGCGAAATCCTGCGAGGAGAGCGGTTCGGGGCGGCGGCACGGCCCTCAGGCTCTCAAAAAGAAGGCGAGGATCGCCCCCTTGAGGAGGTGGAGGAGTACGAACACGAGAAGCGGGGAAAGGTCGAGCATTCCGAGAGGCGGGAGGATCCCTCGGACCGGGGCGAGCAGCGGCTCGGTCGCCGCGTAGAGGAAGCGAGTGAAGCGACCTCCGCCGTACGGCCCGACGCGGAACCAGGAGAGCAAGATGCGAAGGATGAGAAGGGTCGTGTAGACCGAGACAAGCCCGCAGAGCAGGCGGCCGATCGCCTCGAGGAGCGCGCCGCTCGAAAGAGCGGCCGCGGCGCGGAAGAGCTCGCCGAGAGTGTCGTTCGTCACGCCGACCGCGAAGTAGGCGGCGAGGAGGACGGCCATCATCGCCAGAACGGTCGCCACCGCCCCCGAGGTTCCCGGGGGGAGCATCGCGCGGATCGGGAGAACGAGGAAGTCGCTCGCCCGCGCGATGCGGTGGCGAACGGAGCGCGTCCCGAAGCGGAAACGCTCCGGCCGGAGAAGGAGGCGAAGGACGAGAAGGGAGAGGAATGCGAAGGCGAGCGCGCGGACGGCGAGATGCGCGACTCGAAGAATATCTGAACTATTCATGGTTCAACCTCGCGGAACCTGTTCTTCTCGCGGACATTGTGACGAACACCATCTTCCCCAAGCGTGTCTGTCACCATCTATGGACCCGGCTTGCTCACGCCCGCTCTCCGAAGATCGCGGTCCCCACGCGGACCATCGTCGCCCCCTCCTCGACCGCGATCTCGAAGTCTCCCGACATCCCCATCGAGAGATGGCGCATCGCGATCCCGCCGACCGGATCCGAGCGGAGCGCGTCGAAGAGGCGGCGGAGCGAGCGGAACGCGGCGCGGATTCTCTCCGCGTCGCCGGTGAGCGGCCCGATCGTCATGAGCCCGTCCGGAAGGATGCCGGGAAGCTCCGCGATCCCATCGAGTATCGCCCGCACCCCCTCCGGATCGACGCCCGCCTTCGATTCCTCGCCGGAGACGTTCACCTCGACGAGAACCGGGATCTTCCTCCCGGCCGCCTCCGCTCGGCGCGAGACCGCCTCGGCGAGCCGAACGGAGTCGATCGACTGGATTCGGTCGAACAGCTCCACCGCCTTCCCCGCCTTGTTTCTCTGGAGACTCCCCACCATGTGGCGTTCGGGACCGGCGAGGATCTCCGGCCATTTCGACTCCGCTTCTTGCACCCGGTTCTCTCCGATCGCGGGCGCGCCCGCGCGGATCGCCTCGTTGATCCGATCGGGCGGAACGTTCTTCGTCACCGCGACGAGAAGGACCGCTCCCGGATCGCGCCCCGCGCGCGCGGCGGCGGCGGCGATTCGATCCCGGACTCTGCGGAGATTCTCCTCGATTCCCACGCCGTCACCTCCCGCGCCGCAGGGTACCATCGGCCGCCGGGCGCCGCAACCCGGTGCCGCCCGGAACCTTCAGAGGCCCCCGGTGTGTCGGGAGAGGCGCTTCGAGAGGGGACGAAAGGGGCGTTCTGAGGTAGGATGGGGGACGTGAAGACGACGGCGGACAAGGCGCGCGTTCCGACTCCCACGGGTCCCGTCTCGTACGACGTCCATCCGTTTCTCGATCCGAGGTTCCCGAGCCGCTACGCCCCCCTCGCGCGGATCTGGGTCGCGACGATGCGGCGCGCCCTCGCCGACCCGGTCTACTACGCGGAGATGCTCCGCTCGTACGCCAAGCCGGTGAGCGAGAAGGGGAGCTCGAGCGTCCTTCTCGGGCGTTACTTCCGCGACGCGGACGCGTATCTCGACGATCTTCTCCTTCTCGTCCCCCCCTCCTTCGCGGCCCAGATGCGCCCCCTCCCCGACACGCGGAGGGCAAACGACATGCTCCGCCTCTTCCGCTCGGCGATCGACGGCGAGGACTCGAGGACCCGTTACGAGGCGCAGAGGAAGCTCTATCTCGCGAAGCTTCTCTTCGACGTCGACCACTGCCGGAGCGTTCGGGACGGTCCCCGCCATCAGGCGCGCTTCGAGAGGATCCTCAAGGAGAACCTTTGGGTCGATCTCGTCGGCCATCGGAGCATCGAGGTGTGCTGCCGCTTCGCGGAGGCGAAAGACGGCGAGCAGGCCTTCGAGGTCGGCGTTCCCCCCGATCCAGGAGCGACCTGCTGGCGCTTCCAAGTGAAGATGCTCCCGGCGAAGAACGGCGACGCCGAGGTGCCTATCTACCATTATCGTTCACGCTTCAAGAGAGAGGCGAACCCGGAGCCGGGGCGCCCCTCGAAGAACGGCTTCCTCACGCTGACCGAGAGGCCCCGCTGGCCGGGGCTCGGACGCCGGAGCGGATCGATCGTGAGCAAGATGCTCCGGCGGGGAATCGCCGACCCGCAGATGGTCGAGGATCTCCTCGGCGCGATGTTCATCGTCGGCGATCGGCGCCAGGCGTACGCGCTCGAGCGCCGGCTCATCCACATGCTGGGCGGGCCGCTGCGATGGCGCGATCGGGTCGACACGCTCGCCGGGGAAAAAGACCGCCGCAAGATGGGCGTCCGCTCGTCGAGCGGTTTTCGCGTGCTGAAGTCGATCGTGGATGTCTTGACGGACGACCCGGGCGGGGCCGGCCCGTATTTCTTCGGGGTCGAGGTTCAGATCTTCCCGCTCGAGGACTACCTTCGCACGCTCCACGCGCGCCACTTCGCGAGCCACTACGCGTACAAGAGACGCCAGTTCCTCCACGATCTCCTTCCGATGCTCTTCCCGAGCGAGATCTACGGAAAAGAGACCGCTCACCTGGCCGCCGAATCGAAGTGATCGGTACTAAGTACACAACCCCCGCGCTGAGGAAGCGGCGAAGGAAGGAAGGCCTCGTAGGCGTCTTCTCGCGCGACCGAGGCGGGCACCCGTCCCGGTGGGGCGGGTCGCCGAGGAAGCTCCCGGAGCGCGGGAGCGCGAAGGGAGATCCGCGTCCGCAGTAGAAAACGCGCGCGGAACCCAGGTCACATGGAGGAGAGCTCCTCGATCGTCCGATCGATGAGCCGCTTCGGGAAGATTCCCCCCTCCTCGAACACGCCGCGATCCTTCCGGAGCGCGAGGACTACATCCTCGAAGTTGTGCGGGATCGGCTCCGCGGCGCGGCGATCCCGATCGATCCGGCCCGAGTCGGTCTCCGCGAGGATCTGATCGATCCCCTCTGCCTCGGCGCCCCACGCCACTGCTTGCGCCACGCCGGCGAGGAGAAGATACGGGTGGGCCGATCCGTCGGGGAGACGAAACTCGATCGTCGGCGGGCTCACGAGCCGCCCCTTCTCGGTGCGCGCGGAGATCGGGATCCGGACCAGGGCCCTCCGGTCCGCATCTCCCCACATCACCGAGTGAGGGGATTCCTTCCCCTGCGAGAGCCTCGCGAACGAACCGCCGGTTCGGTTTCCG
>VGIW01000016.1 GCA_016867715.1 Candidatus Eisenbacteria bacterium
GCGGGAAGAGCGAGAAGAGGGCGAAGAACGCCATCGTCGCCGCCGCCTCGAGGCCGCGCGCGCGATCGAGGCCGACGATCGCCGAGGCGATGACGCGAACCGCGCGAACCGCCGGGGCGAGAAATCGCCGAAGCCGTGTTCCGAGCATTCCGATCCCCGGGCGCAAGAATCCCGGCCGAGAGGATATCAGGAAAAGGCCCCGGGGCGAAGGCTGGAGGGGGGATCAGTTGTCCGCCGCGCCCTCCGCGATCCACGCGCGGATCGTCTCGAGATCCTCGCCGCCAAGCGCCCCTCCGGCGGGCATTCTCTGGCCGAAGTCCGGGTTGCCGAGAAGCTTCTGGTAGAGGACCGAGCGCCCGGGGTCCCCCGGGACGACGCGAACCTCGGGCGCGTATCCGACCGAGACCACGCCGACGAGAGCGGAACGGCTGTTTCCTCCGACGAGGGTGAGCCCGCCGCTCGTACCGTGGCATCCGGCGCAGTTCGCGTTCCAGATCGGCTGCACATCTTCGCGGTAGGAGACCGCGGGGGCCGGATTCCCGTTGCCGTTCGTGTTCCCGGGATCGACAGGGCCGCCCTGATCCGAGCATCCGGCGAAGACATGGATCGCGGCGGCGAGGACAAGCGGTTTCATCTTCTTCATGGCGCCTCCTCTTGTTCGGCGGCGAGCGGATGGGCGACGATCCGTACGTGAACGCGCTGGACTTCATTCAGCCGGAGCAGGAGAAACTGCGGGCGCGGGATCTCGAAGTCGGAGAGGCGGATCTCGAACGCGGTCTCGATGAGGAGAGACCCGTTCTTCCCGCGTCGGATCTCGACCGGGACCGCAAGCGGACGGGTCACGCCGTGGAGCGAGAACATTCCGGCGAGCGAGAAGCGTGCCCGGCCCTCCGAGTCCCAGCTCCCCTCGATCGGATCGACGATTCGTCCACCGCGGAAGACCGCCTTCGGGAAATCGTCGGTGTGGAGATGGTTCTCCCGCATGTGCGCGTTTCGAAGGTCGATTCCGGTGTCCAGCGTCGCGAGGTCCGCCTCGACGAAGACCACGACCGATTCGGAGAGAGCGGGAAGATCCGCACGAATCCATCCCGATACCGCGCGCGTCTTTCCGTCGAAGCTCTCGAGCGGAGCGGACGATCGAAACCGGACGAGATTCTCCTCCTCGCCGGACCGGATCTCGAAGCGCTCCGCGAACGCCCCCGGCGCGAGGAGAGTGAGAACGAGCACCGCGCGCGTCGCCGCGCCTCTTCGCATGTCTTCTCCTCTAGTAGAAGAAATGAACGACAAGCAGGGCCTCCGCATCGTCCTTTTCCGTGAATGCGGGCCCTTCGTCGAAGTCGTGAAAGTAGACCATGCCGAGGATGCCGGCGAAGGGGAGCGGAAGCGCGTCGATACCGATCCCGACTCGGCGGTGCGCGCCGTTCGCCCGATCGATGTCGGGGTCGTGGAGATCGTAGGTCGCGAGGAGGTCGATCCCCTGCGCCAACCTCCCCGAAACCTCGTGAGAGATCGCGAAGGAAGTGGTCTCGACTTCGCCCGCCGCTCGCTGCCAGTCGCACTCGCCGATCCACGCGAAAGGTCCCCACGAGAGGGAGGCGAACGGACCGGCCGTCCAATCGGCGACGCTTGTCGGCGCGTCCTCGAGAAGAGAGCCGCCGATCGCCGCCCGGAGAGGACCGGCGCGGACCCTCTTCTCGACACGGAAAACATACGCCCGCGCGCCGTCCGAATCGCGAAGCCGCCCGGGCGCTCCGTTCAAGATCGAAAGGTTGAGGCTCATATTGATCGGAAACAAGCCGAGCTCGATCCCGACGTCGGTGTGCGCCGGGGGCGTGAAGTAACCGAGCGTCGCGCGCGTGAAGGCCGTGTGGTCGGGCCGCCGCCAGCCGTAGGCCGGGGCGAATCGGCCGACCTTGAGGGTTCCGTTCGCGGGGAGAATCGATGCGGTCGCGAAGAGCTCGTAGGAACCGGTGATGCCGCGTTCCGCGTAGACGGCGAAGCGGGGTTCCATCTGAACGTGCAGATACACGTCTCCCTGCATCTGAAAGAAGTTGTTCGTCTGTTTGTGTTCGCGGGAGTAGGCGGCGAGCGTGCGCATGTCGGCTCCGAGGATCACGCTCCGGGTGAGGGCGCGCTCAATCCTCTCGACGCCCTCGTCGAACGAGGGGCGCATCGCGATTTCGTTCGGGAGGAGATACTCGCTCGCGTAGGCGCTCCGCATCCCACCCCCGGAGGGATCCTCGTGGCAGAGCTGGCAGCGCTGCCCGTAGCGGGCGGAGTAGCGCGGGACGGCGTGAGCCGCCCCGGTCGAGGCAAGAAGGGCGGCGCCCGCGAGCGCGATCGCCATCAACCGGAAGATCATAACCTCTCCCGTTGCTCGTCGGAGGGATGGATCGCCCGGACGACCCGGATGTCTCGGGGGGCGGGCTCTTGAGATAGAGATAGGAAGAGAGCGGGCCTCGCGCCAGTCGCGGTTTCCCTTGCCGCTCCGTTGGTCCGGGTCTACGATGGGGCGGGCCGGGAGCGCCTGGGCTCCCCGCGGCCGATTCGGCTTTCCACCCGGCGGGTGCGTCGCATGGATCGTTTCGACACGGGCATCCGCGCATCGGGGCTCTCGATCGGGGTCAACCTCGCCCTTGCGCTCGCCAAGGTCTTCACGGGGATCGTCGGAAACTCGTACGCGCTCATCGCGGACGGAATCGAATCGACGGCGGACGTCGTCTCCTCGGCGATCGTCTGGGGCGGGCTCCGCATCTCCGCGCGCCCGCCGGACCGCACGCATCCCTATGGGCACGGCAAGGCGGAATCGCTGGCCGGGGTCCTGGTCGCGGTCGCGATCATGCTCGCGGCGACCCTCATCGCTGTTCAGAGCGTTCGGGGAATCCACGAGCCGCACCGCGCGCCGGAGTGGTACACGCTCGCCGTTCTCGCTCTCGTCGTCGGGATCAAGGAGACGATGTACCGGAGGAACCTTCGGATCGGGCGCACGCTGAACAGCCGCGCGCTGCAAGGGGACGCCTGGCACCATCGATCGGACGCGATCACATCGCTCGCCGCGTTCGTCGGGATCTCGGTCGCGCTGATCGGCGGGAAGGGCTACGAGGCCGCGGACGATTGGGCGGCGCTCCTCGCGTGCGGCATCATCCTCTACAACGGCGTTCGGCTTCTCCGGCCGGCGGTGGACGAGGTGATGGACGCGGCGGTGTCCGGCGAGGTCGAGACGGAAATCCGCGCGATCGCCGCGAAGGTGCCTGGTGTGGTGGAGGTCGAGAAGTGCCGCGTGCGAAAGAGCGGCCTCGGACTCCTCATGGACATTCACGTCGTGGTGGAGGGCCGGATCAGCGTGCGTGAGGGCCACCGCATCGGTCACGAGGTGAAGGACCGTCTCACGGAATCCTATCTGCCGATTCGGGACGTCGTCGTGCACGTCGAGCCGGACCGCTCGGATCACGCGTGTGATGGGGGCGTGGACCAAGAGCCGGGGTAGGGGAGGTCGAGCGGTCTCATCTCAACAGGACGATCTTGCCCGTGAGCGCGCGCCCGTCGATCGCCGCGCGGACGAGGTAGACGCCGCTCGGAACCTCGCGGCCGCGCGCGTCCGTCCCCTTCCAGACGACGCCGAGCTTCGTTCCGCCCTCCGCTTCCCCTTGGTGAACCGTCGCGATTCTCCGCCCGCGGATGTCGAAGATCTCGATCCGCACGTCGGCCTTCCCCTCTCCCGGGATCGAGAGCTCGATCGTCGTGCGCGCGTTGAACGGGTTCGGGAAGTTCTGAAGAAGCGGCGCAGCCGGCGCGGGCGGCCGGCCGCCGACGGATGTCGCCGACGGTTCGTAAGCGGTCTCGGAGTACTCGACGATCACGCTCCCCGGCCCGGCGCTCATGCTTCGCACCTGAAGGAAACGGAAGTTGTTGGGTGAAGGAATCGCGCTCTCGCCGTTCCAGGCGACCCACGGCTCCCACTCGATGAACGCGAGGTCGTCGAACCACGCGTGTCCGGTTCCGCTCGCGGGACGATCGTTCGAGCAGCGCACCTCGAAGTATACGCCGTTCGACGGCGTGTCGAGGTCCTTCCACTGGCGGACCCAATCGCATGTTCCGGAGAAAGACGGCGCGGCGTTCGTGCTCGCGACTGGCGTCTCCGAGTGGCGGGTCGAGTAGAAGCGGGCGCTCATCCACGCGCCGCCGGCGTTCTCCGCCTTCATGTAGCCGAGAATCGAGTGGGCATTCGCGGGATCGCAAGGGAGGTGTTTCTCGAGATCGGCGCCGACCGCGCCGCTGCTTCCCGAGGAGCGCCGGAGCGCGAGCGAGCGCGCGCCGGAGTGCGCGGCGTTGGTGTCGAGCCACTCGTCCGCCGAGTTCAGGTCCCAGAAGGTCGCGCCCTCCTCCTCGAAAACCCCGTGCCAAAGGATCTCTCTCCCCCAGCGCACCTCCCAGCCGCTCCCCGGCCCCTCGATCGATCGAATCGCGGAGAGGTTTCCCTTCCCCTCGAGCGCGAGAGGCGGCGTCGTGCGGCCTCCGCTCGCAACGAAGAGCGAGTCGACGATCGTCGCGGGGGTGACGGTCGAGTCGGTCGCGGCCCGGTCGAGATAGATACGCGCCCCCGCCTTGTCGAAGAAGGGGGCGACGATGGCGCCCATCGGACGCGAGTAGTCGGCCATCCGGTCCACGATCTCGCGTCCGAGCGTTCCGGTCGCCGGCCTCGGAATCCAATCGTCGATCCACGCCGGAACGAAGGAGTAGCCGACGATCCCCTCCTTGTCGATGGCGAGCGTGAGAACGATCGTCGGCATCGTCTCGGGATAGTACAGATCGAAAACGAAGTTCCCGAGGCTGTGCGCGATGAGCTTTCCGTTGTGCGACTCGAACCCTTGCAGCACGTGCGGATGATGGTTGATGACGACGTCCGCCCCGAGGTCCGCCGCGAGACGGCGAAGGGCCCGATCGCCCGGGCTCGGCTCCACGCGGAAGCGGAAGTCGGGGTCGCCCGGACCGATTGCGTTCGCCTCGACGGGGAACGGTTCCGCGAGACGCCCGCCTTTCTCCGGCGGCGCGGTGTCGTACTCGTCGCCGCTGTGCGTTTGGATGACGACGATGTCGGCCGCCTCGCGCGCCGAGGCGACCGCCGCCTCGACGTTGTGCGCGAGAAAGTACGCGAAGCCGGGCTTGCTCGCCCCCGCGTCGAGGAATGGCTGATAGTTCCACTTCCGGCCGCATCGATTGCACTGTCCAAGAAACGCCATCCGGACGCCGTTCTTCGAGTAGAACGTCGGAAGGAGCGCGAAGTACTCGTTCGTTCCCGCGCCGGAATGCCGGATATCGAGGCTGTCGAGGAGACGAAACGTCTGGAGCATCCCCTCCTCGCCGTAGTCGATGATGTGGTTGTTGGCGGTCGTCACGAGGTCCACGCCGGCGTACGCGATCCCCGCGATGTTCTCCGGGCGGCTTCGAAAGACCACGCTCTTCGTCGGGTGCGGCGTCCCCTGGTTGGTATACGCACATTCGAGATTGCAAACATTCACGTCCGCGGCGTTTCCGAAGATCGAAAGGGTCGGCTCGAAGAGCGCCTCGATCCCCTGCGTGGCGATGATCCCTCCCGGTGTTTCGTAGCCGCGCCCGGTGAAAACATCCCCGACGAAGTTCACCGTGATCGGAAGGTCGCCCGCGCCCGGCTCGACGCGCACCTGGCACGTGTCGGTCCCGGCGAGGGCGCTCTCGTCGCGGACGAGGAGCCCCACCGTGTACGTGTAATGCGCCTCGACGAGGAACTCGTGGGTCGGGTTCCGCTCGCCGCTCGTCCCTCCGTCTCCGAAGTCCCAGGAGAAGGTGTGGACATCCGAGTCGGGATCGAAGACGTTCGCGTAGAACTGAACGCCGACGAGGAAGAGGTTCTTCGCGACCGGCACGGTCTTCTCCACGACATACGAGATGCTCGGCTCGGGCGGCACGGGGAGAGCCTCGGTCACGTCGGCGATCTCGTCGAAGAGAACGATTCCGGTCGTTCCCTCGTCGTCGTCGTTCGCGTAGAAGAGGCGGTCGATGGTCGGGAGGTAGCCGTAGGTCGCCTTCCAGTCGCGGCCGATCGGGAGGAGATAGGCGTACCACTCGTCCTCCGGGAAGGCCCCCTGGTAGACGGTCCACCACTTCGATTCCTGCGGGAGCTGCTCCCCCGCGAACGTGTAGAAGAGCTCGTTCAGCGAATCGCCGACGCCGAAGGCCTGCATCTCGCCAAGCCGCTCGACAAACGCAGCCGCCTGCCAGACGGTCTCTTCCGCGATAGCGATCGCCGGGATCCGCTGGATCTTCCACGTGTTTCCGAAGAGGCGAAGGGCGTAGGAGCCTGCGTACGGATTGCTCGATGTCACGGTCCAGTCGGACGGATCGGCGTCCTGCCCCGGATAGCTTTCGAGGGCGACGGAGCCGCTCTCGAAGTCCTCGATGATCACCCCGCGCGTCGCGGCGAATGGAGCGCCGGCGGCGAGGGCCGATAGAAGAAGCACAAGAAGAAGTCTCGCGTTCGGCATGCGCGTTCCTCGGGTTCGGCCGGGCGCGGGGGAGGTTCGCGCTTCATTATACCACGGCGGATCGTTTACGATGGAGCGAGGTTCCTGCTTCCGAGGAGAGGATCATGAGACGAAAAGGAGTCGCCGCGTTCTTTCTCGCCCTGCTCCCCCACTGGGCCGCGGCCCACGCGGAGAGAAACGCTCCCGATTTCGCCGCGTTCGTCGCGAAGCACGAGGCGCGCGCGATCGAGGAGCGGCGCTGGTTTCACGCGCATCCGGAGCTCGCCCTTCGCGAGACCGAAACACGGGCGCACATTCTCGCGGCACTCGCCGAGTTTTCGGGAATCGAGATCGTCGACGGGGATTGGGGGACCGGCGTCGTCGCGATCCTCCGGGGAGACGAACCCGGACCGCTCGTCGCCTGGCGCGCGGACATGGACGCGCTCCCCATCGCCGAGGAGACCGGGCGGTCGTTCGCGTCGACGAGGACCGACACGTCCGAGGGGCGCACGGTCGGCCTCATGCACGCGTGCGGCCACGACATCCACATGAGCGTCGCTCTCGGCGCGGCGCGCGTTCTCTCGGACGCACGCGCGATGATGCGAGGCTCTATTCTCTTTATCTTTCAACCGGCGGAGGAAACCGGCGCGGGCGCGGCGCAGATGATCGAGGCGGGTGTCTTCGAGGACGGACGCCTCCCGAAGTGCATCCTCGCGCTGCACGATCATCCGACGCTTCTCGCAGGCCGCGTCGGTTCGTGCGCCGGTTACGCGAGCGCGAACGTGGACGCCTTTCGCCTCACGGTGAAGGGGAAAGGTGGGCACGGCGCGTACCCGCACGAGACGATCGATCCGGTGACGCTCGCCGCGGAGATCGTGCTCGCGCTTCAGACGATCGTCGCGCGCGAGATCTCCGTCGACCGTCCCGCGGTGATCTCGGTGGGGAGCATCCACGGAGGCTCGAAGAGCAGCGCGATCCCGGACGAGGTCGTCCTCTCGGCGACGGTTCGGAGCCGCGACGACGAGACGAGGGCGGAACTCCAAGCGCGGATCGAGCGGACCGCGCGCGGCCACGCCGCCGCAGCGGGCGCTCCCGAGCCGGTTCTCGAGTACTTCCTCGGCACGCCCGCCGGCTACAATGATCCGAAGCTCGTCGCCGAGGCGCGCGAGGTCTTCCGGCGCGTGCTCGGCGAGGAGAACGATCTCGTCTACGAACCGGGAATGGGCGGCGAGGATTTCTCCTACTTCGGTCGAATCGTCCCCGGCTTCCAGTTCCGTCTCGGCGTCGGGCGGGAGGGGGTCGAGATGGCGCTTCATAGTTCAACCTTCGATCCGGACGAAGCGGCGATTCCGGTCGGCATCCGGGTCGTCGCCGAGGTGCTCTGGGATCAGCTTCATCGCGCGGAGAATGATTGAGTTCGCTCTCTACTTCGCCGGATCGTGCTTCAGCTTGCCTGCGAACTTCTCGCGGAAAGCGGCGACCTTCGGGTCGATCACGACGCGGCAGTAGGGCTGGTTCCGGTTCTTGAAGTAGTACTCCTGGTGGTATTTTGCGGCGGGATAGAACGCCTCAAAAGGGACGACCTCGGTGACGATCGGGTTGCGCCAGACCTTCTCCTCGGCAAGCTCGTGAATCAGGATCTCGGCCGTCCCCTTCTGATCCGGCGTGTGAAAGAGGATGATCGAGCGGTACTGGGTCCCCTCGTCCGCTCCCTGGCGGTTCGGCGTGGTCGGGTCGTGGACGGAGAAGAAGACCTCGAGGATCTCTCGAAAGGAGATCTCCCTCGAGTCGTACTCGATCTGAACGACCTCGGCGTGCCCGGTCGTTCCGTCGCACACCTCCTCATAGGTCGGGTTCGGCGCGGTCCCGCCCGCGTAGCCGGACTGCACGCCGACCACGCCGTGAAGCTGCCCGAAGAGCGCCTCGAGGCACCAGAAGCACCCGCCCCCGAGCGTCGCGACATGAACCCACTCGGCCCCGCCCATCGTTTCTCCCCCCTTTCGAAGAAAGGAAACCCGCGGCCGGTGAAGAGAGACCCCGGGCCGGTCGCCCCCTAAGAGGGTTTCCTTGACTGCAATCTAATGCATTAGCCGCGCCCGCGCTTCTCCCGCGGCCGGTGCGCCCCCCGTCTCCGCTCTGTCGGGAAAGGTGCTCCCGAGGCGCGATCTCCCGAGCACTCCGCGCGGCTTCCCTTCGCAGAGGTTACGGGGCGGCCTTCCTCTTTGCGACGTAGATGTCCGCCTCGATCATCTTCATTTCGGAGTCGAAAAAATGATGAGTGAAGTAAATGTTCCCCTCGCGGTCGAGCGCCGGGTCTCCCGCGAAGCTCGAAACAATTTCCTCGGGCTCGCTCCACGAGCCGTCTCCTTGCCGGAAGGTCCGAAAGAGAGCGGGGCCGGGGTGGCCGAGACCGCTCCATGCGGTGAACCAGAGCTCGGATCCGTCGGGGGAAAGCCAGGGCCATCCCTCGTCATTCGGGCTGTTCACGGGCGCTCCGAGGTTGACCGGCGGCGTCCACTCGCCGGAGACCTTCTCGGTCATCCAAAGATCGTAGCCGCCCATGCTCTGCTCGAGCCGATGGAAGCACATCCGGGTTCCGCTCTCGTCCGTGTACAGCTCGCCGACGTTGTACTCGCTGTTCAGCTTCGCGCCGGCGTTCCGCCAATCGGTCCATGCGCCGCCGCGGAGAGTCGCGGTGTAGATATCCCCGTCCGCGCCGTACATCCCCTGCCGGAACGAAGCGAACCAGAGGAGATCTCCCTGGATGCAGAGCGGCCCGTCGAGGGAGATCGCGTGGTTCAGAACCGCCCGCTCCGGCTCGCTCCACTCGCCGCCGGTCTTCGTGGTCCACCAGATGCCGGTGATCCCGTCGAGGAGTTGGCGTTCGGGCGGAACGCTCACCCCGGGCGTGAAGAAGAAGAGGAACGTGTTCCCGTCAAGCGAGACGACCGGCGCGTCTTCCGCGCCCGCCGTGTTGACGGGGCCCTCCATCGGCTCCGGGTCGAACCATTCGGACACGTGCAAGATCGGCGGGTAGAGATCCGTTTCGGGGGTCATCTTGACCGCGCCGGAGGGGATCGCTTCCTCGCGGGTCCGCGGGCGCGGCGCGTCCTCGTCGCTCGGGTTCGAGCAGCCGGCGACGCACAAGGCGAGCAGAACGAGAAGCGCGGGGTCGGTCATTCGGCGGCGGGCGCGCATGGGCACCGTCTCCTTTCTTGCCGCGCGCGGCTCTTCGTATTTTCCACGATCGATTTCTGGCGTCAAGCGGGACAGGAGACGATCGACCCGGCGCGCGCTCCCGGCGCAGCCGCTTCACTCTCCGCGAACGGCCGCGCATGATCTATGATGAAGAACGATCGGCCCGCGCAGCACCCCCGCGCGCGGGCCCCCGGTGCGACAGAAGGAGGGAAGAGAAGATGACCACCGTGCGGCAGCTCTTGCAGGCGAAGAACGCCGAGGTCTGGACCGTTCGGCCAGACGCGCTCGTCTACGAAGCTCTTCAGATGATGGCCGAGAAGGACGTGGGCGCTCTTCCCGTCGTCGAGGGGGGGAGGGTCGTCGGCATCTTCTCGGAGCGAGACTACGCGCGCAAGGTGGTCCTCAAGGGGAAGTCGTCGAGGACTTCGCCGGTTCGGGAGATGATGACCGCGCGCGTGCTCTTCGTGAGCCCGGCCGAGACGGTCGAGGAGTGCATGAAGCTGATGACGGAGAAGCGCGTTCGCCATCTCCCGGTGCTGGAGGAGGGGCGTCTCGTCGGGATCGTGAGCATCGGCGACGCCGTCAAGAAGGTGATCGCCGACCAACAGTTCACGATTGAAGTTTTGGAGAAGTACATCACCGGCGGGCGGTAGAGGCTCGCCGGCAAGGCGTAGCGACGACGAGAAGGGCCCCGGTTCTCCCGGGGCCCGGCTGTTCGTGCGGCGCGATGTCGAAGAAGCGGCGCGGAAGAGACGCCGCCATCCGCGACCGGCGTAAGGAACGCGAACGCGTTCGGGCTAACGACGGAACTGCGACTTCACGGCCCCCCAGCTCTTCTCCTCGACCGATGTGGAGCCGGAGGTTCCTTCAATCACAAAGGGAAAACCCTGGGGCGTCGAGGTTCCCGAGTCAAGAGCGGGCTCGAAGGTCGCTCCGTTGTCCAGCGACTGCTCGCCGTTCCCCGTCGTCGTCTGTCCGTTGATCGTGATCGGGGGCGCCCACGGGCCGGATGAGAGCGTGCCGTCGGTCATCCAGGCGATCCAATAGGTGCCCGGACCGAGAACGACGGGGGCGCTGCACACGTTCGCCATGATCGGACGGTTGGTCGCGCCTTGAGCGGTCGAGCTCACTCGGTAGATGTTCGACCACTGAGACGACACGAGCCGGTTCGTCGTCTTGTCGCCGAAGATCCGGACCGCGCCCGGAGCATCGGGAACGCCGTTCCAGATCTCGACGTAGACCGCGGTCATCGTGGAGGGGTTCGTCACCGCGTTTGTCTGGTAGGCGAAGAACGTGATCGTGCTGATGTTCCACGAGTCTCCCGGCGGCACCGTGAAGTCATCGGTGACCAGGTACTGGAGCTGGGCTTGGTGTCCGAAGCCGAGCGTGTTCATCCCGAGGTTGCTCTGAAGAACCGACTCGTCCGCTCCGCCGAAGCCGGTTCCCGGGCTGTTGACGAGGGGCCCGTTGTCGTAGAGAACGGCCCGCGGCATCGACCAGGTCGGTCCCGGGACCGGCGGGTTGTACGTGAACACAGCGGTGTTGGCGTTCTCGACCTGGTTCGCGAGGCACGGCGTCGCGGCCAAGGCGAGAGAGAGGGCCAGCTTCAAGCAGTCGCGCATACTCGATCCTCCTTGGGTTCCCGGCGCCACGCGGAGCCGGGGGGACAGCTCCGATCGCGAGGGCGAAACGGCGCTCCCGCAATCCCGCCCGAAAGCGGTGCTCGCGATTCGACCTTCGCGGGAGCCCACGGTTGGCGGGCGGCTCCGCACGATGGAAGAACTCGCCAAGAGGAAGATCGACGCCGGACGCCACCGCCTTGGGCGCGCTCCCAGGAAGATTTCGTGGCGCTCGCAGGCCCCCCGGGCCGGCGCCCGGCGGCAACTCGTTTCCGTACAAAAGGATGCGCGCGCCGCGGCGAACGCGACTACCGGCTCCCGGAAGACCGAGGCTCGGCGGGCGCGGGGCGCGGCGGCGCCACGAGGAAGAAGGACTCGCCCGGGAGGGAGCGGTAGAAGCGCTGCGCGTTCTCCGCCTTCATGCGAAGGAGAACACGCGGGCCCTCGTTCGACCAAGAAGCGCGGAGGGCGCGCACTCGTTCCTCGACACGGCTTCGGACGATCTCCGTGCGAGAGAAGGTCCCCTGACCGGTCGAATCCGCCGAGGACTCAACGACGAGCGTGAGCCCCTCTCGGTAGCGAATGCGGTAGACCGGCGGGACCCGATAGGCTTCCTCCGCGGTCGGAGGGATCGGGAGCGCCGGCTGCAGGCTGTCGAGCGCGAGGGCCGAGTCGGGAGGGGTGAACTCGATCCGCTTCTGGATGCGCGGGGGATCGAGACGCCCGTCCGTCCAGACGCGGACCGTCCAATCATCCGACCGCTTCGAGGGGCGAAACAGGACGCGGGGGCTCCCCACGCGGATCTCCTCGACCAGGTACTCCTCGAGGAACGCTCCTTTAAGCATCAATCGAAGAGATCTCGTTTCCGGATCGAGCACGACATAGAAGAACTTTCCCGAAAGGAGGCTCGGCACAACCTCGCGAGGATGATCCGTCGGAGACGGCGCGTCCGCGGGCGGCTCCTCGCCGTCCCCGCCGCTTCGGTCAAGGTAGACAGCGATCGCGACGAGAACGGCGCCGGCGACGAGAACGATCGAAGCCCGCCGAAGGCGCTTCCGCGCTCTCCGGCCGCCGCCCGCCGGTTCCGGGGCGGGGAGGCTAGAAGATGTAGATGGGTGTTCCCACATGAGCCTGCCGGTACAGCTCGCGGAGATCCGCGCGCCCCAGTCGAATGCATCCGTGCGTGACGCTTCGCCCGAGCAAGCGTTCGTAGAGGGTTCCGTGAATGAAGTAGCTGTTTCCGAAGCCGAGCGCGTACTCCCCCATCATGTCGTATTCGAAGCGCTCGCTCGCGTCCTCTGGAATCGGCCTTCCTTCCTCGATGAACGCCCAATCCGGCTTCCTCCAAACGGGATCCTTGATTTTTTGGTTCACGCGGAAAACACCGGGCGGGGTGTCGAAGACCCACTCCTTCGTTCCATGCGAGAGGACGATCCCCGAGCCGCACGAGCAGACGGCGTCGAGGAGCGCGCGCTCCTTCTCGCGAAGATAGAGCCGGTTGTGCGTCTGGTCGATGACGATGTAGGGGCCGCGCGGCGCGAGCTTCTGAAGGCGGGCGAGGAGGTCCGAGCGCGTCTTCGCGAGATCGGCGTCCGGCTCTGAAGCGGCTCCGTCCGGAGCGTCGCTCGCGCCGCCCGAAACGCCGTTTTCGTAGGGGTCGTACGCGAAACCGGTTCCGAGAAACGCGAGAACGACAAGAACGAGCGCGCTTACGGCAAGTCCGGCGGCGAGCCGGAATCGCCGCGGGGACTTCCGGGCCGGCCCGAAAGCGGCCCGCGGAAGGTCCGCGGATCGGTCCGCGTTCGAGGCGCTCATCCTCCCCTCGCACGCCTGGCTTCTTGGAACCGAAGAACGAGCTCCTGGAAGACGCCGCCGTCGCCGTCGCTCCCGACGATCGTCACCGGCGTCCCAACCTCCGCGGCGTCGAAGATCTTGTCCATCAGATCGTTCGAGACCGCCACGCACCCCTGCGTCCAGTCGTTTCCTCGGCCGCCGTCGCCGTGAATCTCGATCAAGCCTCCGGGCGTCGCGTTACGGGGAACGAGCCCCTTCCTCTTCGCCTCTTGAAGCTCCTTCTTGTCCAGGCTGTTCGGGTAGTCGATCAGAAGCGCTTTGTAGTACTTGGACTGTCCCCGGCCTTTCTTCTGGACGACCGTGTATTTCCCCTCGGGCGTCGCGCCGTCTCCGGACCGGAGCTTGTCGCTCACGTTGTTGTATCCGATGTCGCACGGGTAGGTCGCCCGCACGACGCCGCCGCGATAGATCATCAATCGATGATTCGCTTTCGTGACGACGATCGCGGTCTTCCCGGTCCGCCGCGACCACTCGATCGTCTCCTGGACCATGCGGCGCCAGCTCCGCACAAGAGGACCCTGCGTGTAGCGCGCGGCGCGCTCCGCGCAACGGGTTCCGAGATCCTCCGCCCAGACCGCGGCCTTCTCCGCCAGCTGCCGCGCCTCGTCGTAGTGGCCGTCGCGCTGCCGGTCCTCCGCCCGCGACAGGAAGAGCCTGGACCGGTTGAGGAGCGAACGTTCCTCGCGCGAAAGATGGATGGTCGCGGCGAGCGCGCTCGACGCGTCCACGGAGATCTTCGCCCTCGACACCGATTGACGCGCGGATCCTCGCGCGCTCTCCTTGGACGAAACCGCCCCTTCGGCCGCCTCATGGGCGATCGCCTCGGCGAGCACGAACACGCTCTCCGCGGCGGCAAAGTCGCGCATCGGAAGGAAGCGGACCTCTTGTGTCCGGTACTCGGTGAGCGCCTCGGCGAGCCGCGTCTCCGCCTCGCGGAACCGCTCCGCCGCCCACGAATCGGCGCCGTGCGCCCGGGCATCCTCGATCGCGCGGAGCGCGAGGTGCCTCGCCGCTTCGGGAGGAGTCGTCTTCCCCGTCAGAATGGGCCAAGAGAAGAAGAATGCCGCGGAGAACACGGCGAGAACCGCCACCGGGATGAGAATCCAGCGCTTCTTCATCGTACTTGCTGTCGCGGCGCTCCCAGCAAGCGTGCCTGGGGACGAATCAGTCGGGATCGCGCCCGGCTCGCCGGCGGTCGGGCCGCCGGGATCCGGGAAGCGGAGGCGCCCCCGATCGGTCTCGGCGGAAGCGCCCCCGCGCCTTCTTTCGACGAACGAACTATCTGCGCTTCTTCGCTTCCATCGCGGCGGTCAGCTCGTTCTTCACCGTCGTCGCCGTGTTGATCGCGAGCTTCGCCTGCTTCTGGGCCTCGAGGTACTTCTCGGACGCGAAGCTCATGTCCGCTTCCGCGATCGTCGTCTCGACCGAAGCCAAGTCCGACTTCATGACCTGGAGATCGAGGGCGGTCCCCTTCCCGCGCGGCGCCTTCTCGATCATCGTCTGCACTTCGACGAGGAGAGCCTTCGCCTCGTCGAGGAGACGGGTCGCTTCCGCCATAGCTTCCGCCTTCTTGGCGGCGGCGGTGCTCTTCACTTCCTGGGCCTTAGCCTCTACGTCGGCGGTGAGCGTCTTCGCCACTTCGTACTTGCGGAACAGGGCGAACTTCTTGTCCTGCACCCCAAGCTCGCGGTCGAGCGCCTGCTCCGCCTCGCGCAGCTTGCGAAGCGCGTCCGGCGCATACGTCTGCGCGTCCGGCGTCGTGGCTTCGGTCACCGCCGTGCGGGCCGCCGCGATCTCCATCTCGGGACGCTTGGCGCAGCCCGTGAAGGCGAGGCCGAGCACGGCTACGGCCGCGAACAGGAGCATGGGTTTCCATAGGGTCGTTCTACGCATACAATGCCTCCTCCGAAGACGCCGACCGCGATGGCGAACCATCGGCGAGAGACCAGAAAAGAACCCCGAAGGCCCGGCTCGTCCCGGCGCCCCAGGGACCTCAACCTTCACGCCTGATCGGTCCGTGCCCGCGGCGGGCTTTGCGTTCCTCGGCGACGAGACCTCCAGCCGGAAATGGGACCGGCGCGCTGAACCGTTCAACACGCCCGGCGGGGGAGGGCACCGGCATGCCGAAACACTTCCCCGCTTTCATGCCGAACGAATATAAACCCCCGCATCTTCCTCTGCAAGATGAATGATGAGCGGGGCGCCCGTCAACGAAAACCGCACAACCGACGACAAATCAACGGGTTGCTCGTCCGGGGCGGAAGTTTTCGCTCTCTTCCGCGCCTTCCGAGGCCTTCTCGGGCCGTGCTATAATCGCGCGATCATGAAGCGTTACAACTTCCGCGCGATCGAGAAAAAGTGGCAAGAGAGATGGGCGCGCGAGGGAACGTTCCGGACTCTCGGGCCGGGCGACCCCGGTTTCGATGCTTCGCGTCCAAAATATTATGTCCTCGACATGTTCCCGTATCCGTCCGGGGCGGGTCTTCACGTCGGCCATCCGCTCGGGTACATCGCCACGGACATCGTCGCCCGCTACAAGCGCATGCGGGGGCACAACGTTCTCCACCCGATGGGGTTCGATGCATTCGGGCTTCCCGCGGAGCAATATGCGATCGAGCACGGCGTTCATCCCCGCGTCACGACCGAGAAGAACATGGAGACGATGCGCCGCCAGCTCCGCGCGCTCGGGCTCGGCTACGATTGGGATCGCGAGGTCGCGACGATCGACGTCCGCTACTACAAGTGGACCCAGTGGATCTTCCTTCGCATGTACGATAGTTGGTACGACACGAGCTCCGACCGCGCGCGGCCGATCGCCGATCTGGGGCGGCTTCTCGCGTCGGGGGAGCGTCTCGTCGGTGCGGACGGATGCCTGATCCGCGCGGACGCGAGGATCTCCTCCGGCGACGCTCCGCGCCCGTGGGCTTCCCTGTCGAGGAAGGAACAAGAGGCGTTCGTCGACGCGCAGCGCCTCGCCTATCTCGCGGAGGTTCCGGTGAACTGGTGCCCCGCGCTCGGAACCGTCCTCGCCAACGAAGAGGTGACATCGGAGGGGCGCTCCGAAAGAGGGAACCATCCGGTCTACAAGCGTCCCCTGAAGCAATGGATGCTCCGCATCACCGCGTACGCGCAGAGGCTCCTCGACGACCTCGATCTCGTGGATTGGCCCGAGCCGATCAAGATGATGCAGAGGAACTGGATCGGCCGGAGCGAGGGGGCGATGGTCCGCTTCGCAGTCGCGGGGACCGGCGACCCGATCGAGGTCTTCACGACCCGGCCGGACACGATCTTCGGCGCGACCTACATGGTCCTCGCGCCCGAGCACCCTCTCGTGGAGAAGATCGCGGCTCCCGATCGGGCCGCCGAGGTCCGCGCCTATCGCGAGGCCGCCGCTCGGCGGAGCGACGTCGAGCGCCAAGCGGAGGCGAGAGAGAAGAGCGGGGTCTTCATCGGCGCGCGCGCGGTCAACCCGGCGACGGACGAGGAGATTCCGATCTGGATCGCCGACTACGTCCTCATGGGGTACGGAACGGGCGCGATCATGGCGGTGCCGGCGCACGACGAGCGGGATGCCGCGTTCGCGAAGGAGTTCGGCCTGCCGATCCGCCCGGTGGTCCTCCCGGCCGACGCATGGTTGAATGCTCAACAAACGACCCGCGAAGCGTATCTCCGCGATCCGGCCGCGTTCGAGGCGGTCTTCGCCGGCGAGGGCGAGGGAGTCGGCTCCTCAAACGCCGATGTTTCGCTCGACGGGTTGCCGACGGATCGGGCGAAAGAAGCGATCGTCGCCTGGCTTGAAAGGAAGGGGATCGGAGCCGCGAAGGGGCTGTTCAAGCTGCGCGACTGGCTCTTCAGCCGCCAGCGCTATTGGGGCGAGCCGTTCCCGCTTCTGCACGGGAGCGGCGGGCGGATCCGCGCCGCCGGCGAAGGGGACCTCCCGGTCGTTCTTCCCGAGATGGAGGACTTCCGCCCCGCGGTCTCCGACGATCCGGAAACCCCGCCGAAGCCCTCGTTGGCGCGCGCCCCGGAGGAATGGCGGATCGTGACGATCGACGGGGAGCGCTGGGAGCGCGAGCACAACACGATGCCGCAATGGGCCGGTTCGTGCTGGTACTACCTCCGCTTCATCGATCCGAAGAACGACGCGCGCCTCATCGATCCGGAAAAGGAGCGTTACTGGATGTCGCCGGGCGGCGTCGATCTCTACCTCGGCGGCGTCGAGCACGCGGTCTTGCACCTTCTCTACGCGCGTTTCTGGCACAAGCTGCTCCACGACCTCGGGTACCTCTCGACGAAGGAGCCGTTCGGGCGCCTCTTCAACCAGGGCTACATCCAGGCGTACGCGTACACGGACGAGCGCGGCGTCTACGTGGACGCGGCCCGGGTCGTCGAGGAGAAGGACGGGAAGTTCACGTTCGAAGGAAAACCGGTGACGCGCGCGTACGGGAAGATGGGAAAGTCGCTGAAGAACGCGGTGACGCCGGACGAGCTCGTCGCGGAGTACGGATGCGACAGCTTCCGCCTGCACGAGATGTACATGGGCCCGATCGAGGTCTCGAAGGCGTGGAGCACGCACGAGATCGTCGGCATGCACCGATTCCTTCTCCGCATTTGGAGAAACTTCTTCGACGAGAAGACCGGTGCGCCCCTCGTCCGCGAGGAACGCCCCGGGGAGGACCTCCTCCGTCTTCTCCACCGAACGATCCGAACCGTCACGGACGATCTCGAGAACCTCCGCTTCAACACGGCGATCGCCGCCCTCATCGAGCTAAACAACGCGCTCGTGGGGAGAGAGAGCCTCCCGCGAGCGGTCGCCGAGCCGCTCGTTCTCATGCTCGCGCCGATGGCGCCGCATTTCTGCGAGGAGCTCTGGGAAGCGCTCGGGGGCGAGGGGTCGGTCGCGGTGGCGTCCTGGCCGGAGTGCGACGAGAAGTATCTCGTCCTCGAGGAGATCGAGATCGTCGTTCAGGTGATGGGAAAGCTCCGCGCAAAGATTCTCGTCCCGGCGGACGCCGGCGAGGAGATGGTGTGCGAGCGCGCATCCGCCGATCCCGGCGTCCGGCGCCACCTCGAGGGGAAGACGATCCGCAAGGTGATCTTCGTGCCGGGCCGCCTCATCAACTTCGTCGCTTCTTAAACTGGATAAGGCGAGCGTTTTCTACTGTGGACGTGGAGCGCGCGTCTCAAGAGGCGTTCCTCCCGAGCGCGATCGGGAACACGAGGCTATTCCACGCAGTCGGCGATCCGTTTCGCGAGCGCGGCGCCCGAGGTCGCGTCCAGCTTGCCGGCGTTCCACGCGATCTCGAGCCCGGAGCCGTCGTCGAACTTGGGGATGATGTGGAAGTGGACGTGGTCGACGAACTGATGCGCCGCCCGCCCGTTGTTCTGGAGAACGTTGAAGGAAGCGGCGCCGGTCGCCTTCATCACGGCGCGGCTGAGGCGCGGAAGCACCCGTCCGATCGCGGCGGCCGCCGCGTCCGAGAGACGATCGATTGTCTCGGCCGGCTCCTTCGGAATGACGAGCGTGTGCCCTTCGCTGAGCGGGCCGATGTCGAGAAACGCGAGCACGCGCTCGTCTTCGTAGATCTTGTGGCAAGGGATCTCGCCCGCCAGGATCTTCGTGAAGATCGTCTCGGCCATGCGAAGTCTCCTCTCACGGTCGGGCGCGTCCGCGCCGAGAATCGCGAGCGCCGTTCGGCGCAAAGAACCCCGCGGGGGCACCCTCGCCCAGGCTAGCCTCGCGATCCGCCCAGGGCGTTCGTCACCGGATCTCTTTGTGGACCGTGTGCCTGCGGAGAAACGGGTTGTACTTCTTGAGCTCGAGGCGTCCCGTGGTCTTCTGCTTGTTCTTCGTCGTCGTGTATCGAGACGGGGGCTTCCCCTCCTTCTTCGCCTCCGTGCACTCGAGCGTCACCATGACGCGGTTGCCTTTCTTCGCCACTTCGCATCGCTCCTTTCCATCATCGGGAGATCCCTCGGTTCGCGGCCGGGTCTTCCCGTCGGGTGTTTCGCCCGGCGCCGAACCGGGGATTCGACAGTCGGATTATAACCGATCCGGCCCCTCGATGGGAAGACCGGAAAGGCGGGGGACGGCCCCGCCAACCGGCCGCAAAATGGTGAGTTGGCTTTGCGCGCCCGCTCTACAAAAACCGGTACGTGATGCCGATCGAAAGGGTCTGCTTGAACTGACCCGCCTTTCGGATCGCCGCGCGGACGTCGCCCGGGTTCTCGATCGCCCCGTCGATCGCCTCGGTCGGCGGGACCGTGTTGTCGTATTTATCGTAGAGCCACCTGAGGTACAGGTTGACCGAGAGGTACTTCGTGATCTGAGTCGAGAAGATGTTCTCCCAGTCGACGTCGAGAGCCATCGGGTAGTCGGCGACGTCGGAGGGGAAATCCGCGGCAGCGAGCTCGTCGACCGAAAGGCCGTCGAGGATGTCGCTGAATGAATAGAAGACCGGCTGGTAGAGGCTCAGCTTCGACGTCCAGGCGACCTGGTCGTCCAGAATCTTCGTCTTGTAGTCGGTCACCCATTCGAGGCCGCCGTCGTTCGTCGTCAGCGTCTTCGTCTCGTTTCCCTCGAGCGGGTCGACGAAGAACTTCCGGCTGCTCTGACGGAAGGTGAAGCCGAATCGGCTGAGAAGCTCCCTGTCCTTCTCCTTGATGAACTCGTGCGCCACGCCCCCCGATTCCTTGAACTTCAAAGGATTAAGGAAAAGGGATCTCCCTCCGGTCGTGTCGGAAACGTCCTGGAACTGGCTCTCGAAGCGAGCGGAGACGTAGGGATCGAGAAACCAGCCGAGCGTGAAGCGGAGGACGCTCTCCAGGTCGATCAGGTCGGTCGACTTCTCCGGCTTGTCCCACCCGCGGGTCCCGCTCGAGCGGATCTTCTGCTGGTGCGTTTGCCCGAAGGCGAGCTTCAGGATGCTCTTCGAGTTCGTCTTCTCGTTGAGCTGGTTCTCGAGCGTCCCGTTCGTGATGAGCGCCCACACGACGGAGCCCTTGTCCCCTCCGCTCCAGTTGTTGCTGTAGGCGCTCTGCGTGATGTTGAGGCCGCTTTCGAGGCTCGGATACCAGCGGCCCGTCTCGAGCTTCTTCTCTTTCGAATCCTGCGCCGCTCCGGGCGCGGCTGTGGCGAAGAGACAGGCGGTGGCGACCAGGGCCGCCGCAAGGTCGCGGCCCAACCAGCGTTCGAGACGAGTCTTCAACGCTTGCCTCCTTCTTCTTTTCTTCGGCGCGCGCGCCCGCGGCGCTTCTCGCCCCAGATCGCCGCGCGCCGTCCCCTTCATGCGAATCGACGATCGTCGGAAGGATAGCAGATGGGCCGGGCGATTTCGGGGGGCGAATTCGGGCGGCACAAGATCCGTTTCACGAGCTGCGGGGCGAGAGACGGCATGCCTCGACCTCGACATCGCCGGGATTTGTGAGGCGCTCCCGAATACCCTCCCTCCCGCCGCGTAACGCCTGCGTAACGCCTGCGTAACGCGCTCCCGGTACCATTCTCGCGTGATGGGGAACGAACAGCGTTGGCCCTGCCGCCCGGCTCGAGGTGCCGACGACTTGGGGAGAGCGTGCTCTATCAGTCGAGGGGTCCTGTTCCGACGACTCGGAAGGAGGAATGAGCCGATGAAGAGAGGAAGCACAAGCCCGACCATTCGCGGAGCGCTCGCGCCGCTCGCTCTGCTCGCCGCGTTTGGCTGGATCGGAGCGGCGGCGGAGCCGGTGGAGACCAAGGTCCTGGCCTCGGACGCCGCTTTCGGCGACCGGTTCGGAAGCGGGGTCGCGATCTCCGGCGCCTACGCGCTGATCGGCGCGCAGGCGGATGACGACCTCGGCGGGGACGCCGGAGCCGCGTACATTTTCGACCTTTCGAGCGCGACGGAGATCCGCAAGATCCACGCTTCCGACGGCGCCGGGGGGGACTACTTCGGCGTCGAGGTCGCGGCTTGGGGAGACCGGGCTTTGATCGGGGCGCTTCGTGACGATCATGCCGCGACCGATGCCGGGTCCGCGTACATCTTCGACCTCGCGGACGGGACGGAGCTCCACAAGCTGGTCGCCTCGGACGCGGCGGTGGACGACTGGTTCGGCTGCGCGGTCGCCCTCTCGGACGCGTACGCTCTAGTCGGCGCGTACAAGTACAACCAGAGCTCCACAATCTACGACAGCGGCGCGGCCTACCTCTTCGACGCCGCGACCGGCGCGCAGATCCGCAAGCTGACCGCCTCGGACGCGGGGAAGCAGGACTGGTACGGCTACGCGGTCGCGGTCTCGGACGCCTATGCGGTGGTGGGCGCCCCCAACTGGGACGGGATCGGGACGACCCATACCGACTGCGGGGCGGTCTACGTCTACGACCCCGCCACAGGGCAGGAGCTGTGGAAGCTGACGACGGTCGATCAGGGAGGATATGACCGCTTCGGCAACGCGCTCGCCATTCAGGGGGATCTCCTGCTCGTCGGGTGCTACTGGGACTCGAACGACGGAGGGGGCGACGCGGGCGCCGCCTATCTGTTCGATCTCACCACCGGGGAGCAGCTCCTCGAGATCTTCGCGGCGGAGCCGGAGGGGGGCGGCGACTGGTTCGGCGCGGCGGTCGCGCTGTCGGACGGCTACGCGGTGATCGGCGCGCCGCAGCAGGGGTACGGCACCGAGCTCGAGGGGTTCGCGTGCGTGGTCGACCTCGCGACGGGGGAGGAGGTTGAGCGCCTCGCCGCGTCGGACGGCTACCTGGACGACAACTTCGGGGCCGCGGTCGCGATCCAAGGGCCGGTCGCTCTCGTCGCGGCCGACATGAACGACGACAACGGAACGAACTCCGGCTCCTCGTACTTCTATGAGCCGGTGACGCCCGCGACCGGCGCGGCGGAGGGGGTCGTTCCGCGAAGCCTCGTCCTCCAAAACCGCCCGAACCCGTTCAACCCGGCGACCGAAATCCTCCTCACGCTCCCCTTCGACAGCCCAGTTCGGCTCGAGGTCCGGGACGCGCGCGGACGGCACGTGCGCACCCTCCTTCCGGGAGACCGCGTCCCTGCGGGCGATGTGCGCGCGGTATGGGACGGCACGGACGAGAGGGGCGCACCGGTCCCGAGCGGCGTCTACTTCTATCAGGCGGAGGCGACGAATCTTCGAGCCGCCGGAAAGATGATTCTTATAAAATAGAGAAGCGAGCAGATTCGGCATGAAAGACCGTGGGCCCCTCGAACGAGGGGCCTTCTTCTCATCCGTCCGTGGGGGGCTGCGGAACCCGCCGAAACGGCCACGTGGAGGAAAGACCGCGCTCGGGGTCCGCGGACACGAGGAAGGAGCGCCCGCGCCGCGCGCGCGCGATTGCGGACGGCGCGGCAACGCTGCTATTGTGGAGCCGTGCGATCCGGGGCGCGAGAGGATCGCGAGGAGGGAGCCGTGCAATCGTACGAGAAGCTGGGAGCCTTCTACCTGGGAAGAACCGTCGATCCCGAAACCGGCCGCACGGGCGAGCCCCTTCTGTACGATTCGCGCGATCTCACGACGCACGCGGTTTGCGTCGGCATGACGGGGAGCGGGAAGACCGGGCTCTGCCTCTCGCTCATCGAGGAGGCGGCGATCGACGGCATACCCGTTCTCGCGATCGATCCGAAGGGGGATCTCGGGAATCTTCTGCTCTCGTTTCCTGAGCTTTGTGCCTCGGACTTCGAGCCGTGGGTGGACGAAGGAGAAGCGCGGCGGAAGGGTCTTTCGAGCGCCGCCTACGCCGAGCAGGTCGCGGCCATGTGGAGAGAGGGCCTCGCCCAGTGGGATCAGGACGGGGCGCGCATCGCACGCTTCCGGGACTTGGCGGAGCGCGCGATCTACACGCCGGGGAGCCGCGCGGGATTTTCGGTGAGCGTTCTTCGCTCGCTTGCCGCCCCGCCCCCCGCTCTCGTCTCGAACGCCGAGGCGGTCGTCGAACGGGTCCAGGCGACCGTTTCCGGTCTTCTCGCGCTCGTCGGCATCTCCGCCGATCCGATGCGAAGCCGCGAGCACATCCTCCTCTCGCACATTCTGCAGCGCGCGTGGAATGAAGGGCGAAGCATCGAGCTCTCGACGCTCATCCGCGAGATCGGCTCTCCGCCCTTCGAGAGGGTCGGCGTTCTCGACGTCGAGACGTTCTTCCCGTCGAAGGAACGCTTCGACCTCGCGCTCGGCCTGAACAACCTCCTCGCCTCGCCCGGCTTCGCCGCGTGGATGGACGGGGATCCGCTCGACATTCCGCGCCTTCTCTGGACTCCGGAGGGGAAGCCGCGCATCGCGATCTTCTCGCTCGCGCACCTTCCGGACCCGCAGCGAATGTTCTTCGCGACGATTCTTCTCGGCGAGCTTCTTGCGTGGATCCGCACGCAGCCGGGGACATCTTCGCTCCGTGCGATCCTTTACATGGATGAGGTCTTCGGCTACTTTCCGCCGACCGCGAACCCGCCGTCGAAGACGCCGATGCTCACCCTTCTCAAACAGGCGCGCGCGTTCGGCCTCGGGTGCGTGCTCGCGACGCAGAACCCGGTCGATCTGGATTACAAAGGCCTCTCGAACGCAGGGACCTGGTTCCTCGGGCGCCTGCAAACCGAGCGCGACAAGGAGAAGGTCCTCGACGGCTTGGAGGGGGCGACGGGCGCATCGGGCGGCTTGGACCGCGCGGCGATCGACAGAACGCTCTCCTCGCTCAAGAGCCGCGTCTTTCTCATGAACAACGTGCACGAGGATCGGCCGGTCGTCTTTCAGTCCCGATGGGCGCTCTCCTACTTGAGGGGCCCTCTCTCCCGAGTCGAGATCGAAAGGTTGATGCGCGAACGAAAAGCTCCGCTTGCCCCGCCGGCTCCCGCGCCCGATACCGAACCGAGACCGCCGCGGGCCGCGCGGGCCGAGACCGTCGTTTCCGAGGAAAGCCGTCCGGTGCTCGGTCCGGGCATTCAGGACTTCTTTCTCGCCGCCGCCCGCCCGCTCGCGGAAGAGGAGAGCTTCGTCTATCGACCCGCGCTCCTCGGAACGGCGAGGGTTCATTTCGTGTCGAAACGCGAAGGGGTCGATCAGTGGCGGGAGGTCGCGCGCCTCGCGCCACTCGGTGGGAGCCCGGAGGATCCTTGGGCGCTTTCCGAGGCGATCGCGATCGACGAGGCGGAACTCCATAAGGAACCGGATCCGCGGGGGCGCTTCGCTCCGCTCCCCGCCGAGGCCGCCTCTCCGAAGAGCTACCCCCCCTGGACGCGAGCCCTTGCGGATTTCCTCTATCGTTCGGAAACCTGCGCGGTGTGGAGAAGCGCGGCGTTCGGCGCGGTCTCCTCTCCGGAGGAGACGGAGCGCGACTTCCGCGCGCGCCTCGCGCAGACGGCGCGCGAGAAGAGGGACGCGGAGGTCGAGAAGCTTCGCGCGCGCTACGCTCCCAGGCTCGCGCAGCTCGAGGAGAGGATCCGCGCGGCCGAGGAGAGGGTGAAGCGCGAGGAATCGCAATACAAGAGCCAGAGAACGCAAAGCGCGATCTCCTTCGGCGCGACGCTTCTCGGCGCGATGCTCGGACGGAAGATCGTGAGCGCCGGGAACGTGGGGCGCGCGACGACCGCCGCCCGCGGGATCGGGCGCGCCGCGCGCGAGAAAGGGGATGTCGCGCGCGCGATGGAAAGCCGGGAGGCTCTCCTCGAAAAGCTGGCCGCGCTCGAGAAGGAGTTCGAGGCGGAGACGGCGCGGCTTCAAGAGGCGATCGACCCCGCGGCGCTCGAGATCGAGAAGACCGAGATCCGCTCGCGCAAGGCGGACATGTCCTCGCCGGTCGTCCGGCTCGTCTGGGTCCCGTAGTCCGGGGGGCGCTCTACCGATATCACGAGACACGGGACGGTGCGCGCGCCGCCCCGCTCACAGAAGCAATGAAATCGGTAAGGTGTCCCCCCGGACTCCTACCGAACCAACGTCATCTTGCGCGTCTCGCCCTTGCCGTCCGCCGTCATGCGGAAGAGATAGACGCCGGAGGAGACCGCCTCGCCCCGGTCGTTTCTCCCATCCCAAGAAATCGCATGCGCGCCCGCTCCGAGACGCTCGGAGGAAAGCAGCGTCCGCACGAGACGCCCCGCGGGATCGTAGACGAGAAGGTCTACGGCGAAGTCCGTCGCGAGGTCGAAGCGGATCGACGTCGCCGGGTTGAACGGGTTCGGGACGTTCCCGAGGAGATGCGTGGCGGCCGGAGGCGCGCCCGCGACGCCGACGATCACCTGAACTCCCTTGATGACGAAGTCGTCGAAGTAGAAACCGTCTTTCTGCGTCGATCCGTCGGAAAGAAGAACGAACCGGAACCGGACGTCCGACGCCGTTTGCCAGGGCGAGAGATCGACGCGGTTCTCGACCCACGCCGTCTGCGTCCCCTCGAAGACCGGCGACCCGCTCGGCTTCTGCTTCCCCTGGCCGCTGGCGGGCTGCGTGTAGTTCGTTGCGATCGAGGTCCATGTCGAACCGCCGTTCGTCGAGATCTGCAGCTTCACGCAGTCCCAGTTCAGCTCGATCACCCACTTGGCCCAGAAAGAGAGCGAGCAGCTCTCCGCGGACGAGAGGTCGACGGAGTACGCCATCGTCGTGACCGAGCTGTCGTTCGCCGGGTAATTCCCCCCGGGGCTGTCGGTCATCGAATGGGACGGCGTATGGCTCGACTCGGTCGTGAGGGCCCAGTCCCCGGTCCACTTCGCGGCGCCGCCCTCGAAATCATCCTGGAAGAGAATCGCCTCTTGAACGATGCCGAGAAGGAAGTCCTCCGTTTCCGACGGCTCATCCACGGCGACGACGCGCTCTTCGGTCGTGTGCCCGGTCGCGGAGACGCGGAACTTGTACTCCCCGTACATGAGGTTCACCGTGTAATAGCCGCCGTTCGCGGCGCTCGACTGGACCGTGGCGACGTACTGGTTCCCCGGATAGGTGCGGATCTCGATCGAGGCGGTGAGGCCGGCGCCGCTCCCCACCTCGCGCACGTACCCCGAGACGTCGCCGTAGGCGATCGGATCGAGCACGACGTTAAAGACCGCCGGCGTTCCCCAAACGACCGAGACGCCGTAGTAGGTCTTCGTGATGTAGCCGGCGGCGGCGAACGAGATGTCGTACGTCCCTGTGTCGAGGAGTTTATAGTAGTCGCCGAAATCGGGATCGGTGAAGACCCGCTTGGTGATTCCTGCGACCGTGATCTCCGCGTTGAGCGGGAGCCCGGTGTCCGATCCGGTCACGATTCCGTTCACGCAGTAGCGGGCCGACTTGATGAAGTGAATGAAGCTCTGTTTGTTGTCGATCGTCCAGAGCGAGTCAAGCGCGCTCGCCGGCGGCTGGAACGAGTTGCTGTACTCGATCGTGACGTCGATCGCGCCGGTCTCGTGGTACGACCAGTCCTGCAAGCTTCCCTTCACGACGTACCATTGAGCGCCGTTCGTGATCCCCTGCGGGAAGGAGCCGTTGTACATCGGCAGGTTGTAAGTCGAGTACTCGAGGCTCATCTTGATGATCGCGTTGTTGTCGGGGGCGAGCGTGTAGGTGTAGTCCCAAGGATAGTTCACGACCAGCGCCCCGCTGTGACCGTTCTCGCTGATCACGAAGTGATGGTCGTAGCCGTAGTTCTTGAAATGGATCGTTTCGATCTGCTCGGTGTAGGTGCCGTCGTCGCCGATCGATCCGTCGGGGACCGGGAAGTTCCGATTGAGGTCGACGCCGTTCGCGTTGTTGCGCGTGCCGGCGACGCGGCCGTCCGGGTTGATGCACGGGATGATGTGCAGCTCGAAGTTGTTCACAAGAAACGTCGCGTCCGCATCGGTCCCATACTCGTTCGTGAGAAACTCGACCAGATAGAGGAGCATTTCAAGCCCCGGCGGCTCGTTGCCGTGCATCGTGCTCGCGAGGCGAACCTCGGGCTCTGCTTCCTCGCTCCCCACGTTGTCGGAGATTCGAATGCCGTAGATGGGGCGCCCCTGAACGGTGTTCCCGATGATGAAGGTGTCTGCGATCGCCGGATGGTCGATCATCGCCTGATAGAGAATCTGCCCGATCTGCGCATAGGTGTGATAGACGCCACGGTCGCCGAACTTCAGGCGGTCGCCCCCTTCGCGCGCCTGCTCGGCCCACAGCGCCTCCATTTCGCGCCGTACGTGCTGCTCGACGTCGGGGAGTCGCTCGTAAGCGTAGCCCGCCCTCGTGAGCGAGCGCGCCTCGGCATCGGTGACGCGCGTCTCGATCACGAGCCGATAGGCATCCTCCGCCTCGCGCACGATTCGGATGTGTTCCCTGTCGAAATAGGCGATCGGCGCCTCTTTCAGCAAAGCCTCGAGATCCTCGAAGCTCCCGACCTCGAGCCGCACCGGGAAGTCGTCGTACGCGCGGATCTCCCAGAGAGGAAGCCCCACCGCGTCGAAGGGGATCGCGTCCGCCCGCGCGCCGCACGGGAGGGCCGCGAGAAGAACCGCGAACGCGATGACGGTCGCAACAAGCGGGGGAGCTTGTCCGGTCGAATCCTTGCGCATCCTGCTCTCCTTGAAACGGGGAGCGGCTGCCGCGACTCCTCCGCCGCGACAGCCGGCTCTCCCGAAACCTACGAAAGTCCTCGCGCCGCTACTTCACGAGCACCATCTTTCCGGTGAGCGCCTTGCCGGCGGTCTCGAGCCGGTAGAAGTAGACGCCGCTTCCGACCGTCTTCCCTTCGTCGTCGATTCCCATCCACCGTACCTGATAACTCCCGGCTTCCATTCGTCCGGAAAGGAGCGTCGCGACCTTCCGCCCCGAAGGCTCGTAGACGGCGAGCGTGAGCGGAGCCGCTTCCGGCAGATCGAAGAGGATGGTCGTCGCGGGGTTGAACGGGTTCGGGACGTTCCCCTTCAGCGCGAGCGTCTTCGGCACGCCCGGCTTGTCGCCCGCGACGCCGGTCTCGATGCCGTGGGTGATGCGGACGCACCATGTCCGGAGCGTGCCGAGATCGGCCCCGGCATTATCCGACACGTGAATGATCCACCTCTCGCTCATCGGGTCCCCGATAAAGTCGTCGAGATTTCCGGCGGGCGTGAGCTGCGTCGGATACCACCCGTAGATGTTGTCCGCGCTTCCTCCCGTCCGGTTGTGCAGAACCACATTCGTCCCGCCCGGCGAGGTCAGGTTGACGATGAGGTCGCCGATGTACGTGTGAAGAATATCCACGAACACCTCGATGTCGCTCACCGTGGCCGTCTTGGAGACGACGTGGATCGTGTCGCGAACGCCGACCGGGTTCGAGTCCGGAATCGACAGGTTCGGGCTTTCGCAGAAGTCATCCGTCGCGGTCGGCGTGAGGACGAAGTCGATGTCGGTCATGTGCTGCCCGGAGGTGAGCGACACCTCTTCCGCGTCGGTCGCCCAGCCGGTCTTGGTCGCGACGATGTTGTACGTTCCGGCGAAGAGACCGGTCAGCTCGTACGCGCCGGTCGGCCCGGTGTAGACATACCCGCCGTTCGGAACCGCCGAAACCTTGATGCCGGAATGATCCGACTGCCCGGCGAGGATCGCGGTTCCGGAGACGGAGCAGTTGCCGAACTCCGGCGTGATGAGCCAGTTCACCGCGTTCTCGAGAAGGAGCGGGCGAACCGCGGCGTCCATCGTGGAGTAGTTGAAGCAGAAGAAGACGATCTGGCCGCCCTCGGGAGCCGGGTTCGTGTCGTACACGATGATGCTCGCGTCGGTCGGGTAGGTCGACCAAGACGCGACCCTGCGCGCGTCGGGGTTCGGAACCATCGCGTCCTGATCCCCGTAGCCCGAGTAGCTCATCGTGATCGTCCCGGTGATGGCGTTCGGCACGCTCATCACGTAATGCGTCGGATCGGAGACCGTCACGTTGCCGCTCTGGTCGTGGTTCCAGTCGTTCGAGTGAAGGACGTTCGTCGCGAACGTCGGATAGGCAGGATACGACGCCGCGTCGTATCCGATCTCGCCCCCCTCGACGAGGATGTGTCCGCCGGCGAGGACGTAGCTCTCGATGTTCGAGCGGAGCGCCGCGCTCGTGATTGGCGAGACGTTGCTCCCCGTCGTGAGGATAAGCAGGTCGTAGTTCGGCCACGTCCCCGGATCGCTTGCGGTCGCCGCTTCGAGAGTCACCGAGTAGCCGATGTCCTCGAGGTCCGCCACGATGTCGGCGGCCGCCTTGCAGTCGTCGGAAAGATAGCCGTCGGCGATCATCGCTCCCGCCTTCTCCTCGGTCTTGGGCGGGTTGTACGCCCCCTTCGCCCCGTCGTTCAGCACGAGGATATCGCCCACGGTGGGCTCGAGAACGAAGTCCTTCTCGACGAGCGGCTCGTCAATCGTGATGCCGATCGTGAGCGTCTTGTGGCGGAACGCCTTCACGACCACCGTGTAATCGAAATACGGGAGGGACGAGGTGGTGTACGCGCCGGTCATCGAGTCGCTCACGGTCTGCGTGTAGAGCGACATGTTGTCGCTTCGGTACACCTTCACGCTCGCAAGGAGAGGATCTTCGGACACCTCGTCCGTGATGATGCCCGTGAGAACGCCGCTCGGCGCCGCAGCGAGGTCGATGTTGTACGTGTTCGCCCCATAGTTCACGAACATCGTGTCTTGGTAGTGCAGGTAGCCGAAGAAGTCGACCGTCACGATGTACGGCGCGACGAGGATCTCCTCGCCGACGGTGTAGTTCCCGAGCGAGTTCGCGGTGGCGCTCCACTTCTCGGCCATGTCCATGTCGAAGCCCTTGACCACCGCGCCGACGGCCGGCGATCCGGCGGCGTCGACGTGCCCGGCAAGCGTTCCGTACGCCTCGATAATCGGGAAGGTTTCTGTGTAAACATTAAATCCGCTGATCGCGATCGCGCCGGTGACGGCTCCCGCGGTGCTCGGCGTGATCTCCATCGTCGTTTCCGCCGTCTGGAGCTCCGTTCCGTCGGGAAGAATCGCGAAGAGCGTCGTCGTCCAGTGCCCGCCCACGCTCATGTGGAGAACGCCGGGCAGGTTCAGCGCGAATGTGTCCGAGAGGCCGATCTCCGTGGTCACCCAAAGATTCGGGTTCGTCATCGTCCCGGCGAGAACGACGATCGGCTCGCGGAAGAGGTTCCAGGTTTCCGCGGGATCCTTGCCGATGATGTCGAGCGACGGGCCGTACGGGTAGTTCACAGTGAGCGTGCAGACACCCGCGGCGTTCGTCGCGACCGGGGTCGTCTGGTAACCGAGGCCGTCCGCCCAAACGTCGATCCCCGGCTTGGGCGTGATGCCGTCCGCCTCGAGAACCGTGACGACGATCTCGGTTTCGACCGCCGCATGGATCGTGTCCGGATCGATTAGGATCGTGGCCGGCACGATCACCGGGATATCGGTGATGTACGGTTCCTTGTTCTGCATCGTCACGACGAGCCGCGCGGTGCCGGGCGTCAGGAGATCCCAGAGATCCATCACGAGCGATCCGCTCTCATCCACGGTTCCCGCGCCGACGATCGCGCCGTTCTGTGTGAGGCCGCAGTAGCTACCGGGAGCCGCGTCGACCGCGACCGACGGCGAGGTCGTGTAGAGAATCGGGAGATGAGAGACGGCGTTCTCGGTCGGCACGCCGAGATACGTGGAGAGCGACGGATCGCCCATCAGGTTGTAGATGTTCCAGTAGTACGTGATCCGCGAGGACCCGGACTGCATGACGGCGAGGTTGCCGCAGAAGATGATCGCGTCGTTCGTCACGTACCAATTGCTCATCGGCTCGCCGTGGTCGTGGAAGAGGCCGTCGTAGGCGCCCATGCCGAAGTTCTCGTACACGGGGTACTGCACGACGGTGCCGTAGCCGACCCCCCACCAGTAGTCCTCGTTCCAGTAGGTCGAGTTGCTCCCGCCGATGTAGCCGATCGCGCCCTTGTTCGCCTCGCGGAGCCACGTCTCGGCGAAGCACTCGCTGATCTGGTAGCTGCTCGTGAGGCAGCAGTTGCCGACCGCCAAGCAGTACTCGCCGTTGTTCTGGAGGCCGCGGATGTTGGCTTGCGTGAAGGACGGGTCGGACCAGGAGGTCGTGCTCCCGTGCGCGGTGTAGTTCACGTAGGAGCAGCCGTTCGATACTTCCTGGACGATCTGCGCGGCCTGGCCCCCCGACTGCGGATAGAGGTGCGTGTGGCTCAGGATGCCGTGCGCCGAGTTGAAGTAGTGCGTCGTTCCGTAGTTGATCTGGCCGTTCGCCCAAACTTGGCCGTACGAGGCGTCCATGCCGGCGATCATCACGACCTCGCCGAGATAGGCCGGGTTCGGCATGGTGAACTGGTCGTACATCATCGTCTTGTCGAGAATCGCCTGAAGCTGCGACGTGTTCGTGGCGGAGAAGCGTCCGTAGTAGATCTCGGGCGCGATGTCGCCGGTGATCTCGCAGTAAGGCCGGTCGGTCGCGTCGCCGCTCATCGTGAAGGTCGGGCACTGCTCGACGTCGCCGACGAAGAGAACGAAACTCGGAGCGGGCCTCTCGGGGGTCGGGTTGTTATAGAGACCGCGGATGTACGATTGGATCGACGTCGTCGTGGTCCCGACCTCAGGCGTGCCGATCACGCCGACGACCGTCACGAAGCCGCGCTCGGTCTTCCAAGCGACGAAGTCCTGCAGGGTCGCCTCGAACTGCGCGGGCGTGATGATGACGTAGGTCACGACATCGCGAACGAGATCCGGATGGTCGTCGTGGGGAGTGCGCGTCTGGTAGCCGGCGACCTGTCCATAGACCGGCTCGAAGAACGGGCTCCAGAGACGCGCCTTGAGAGCGTCGCCTTCTGCGTGGTCCGCGCCATCGAAGACCACTCGGAACTCGATCGCCTCGTGCACAACGATCTCGCCGCGCTCTGGGAAGTACTCGACCGGCGAGACCTCGACCCGTCCGATGCGAACGGCGCGGAGCATGCCGAGATCCTCGGTCCGGACGAGATCCTGGGCCACGCGCTCGACGGAGTAGCTTCCTTCGTTGAACGCGAAGGGAACGTTCGCGGGGTCCTCGCTCTTCGACAAGCTCGGCTGCGCCGGCAAAATGCGGTGCAGGATTCCGAAATCCGCCAGGCGGATCGTGCGGCTCTCGACGGACACGACCTCGACGCGGGGCGAGGCGCCGTACGGAATCTCGATCAGCCGGTTCATCATCGGCAGCTCCGGCTCGCCGACCTTCTTCGAGGAGTGGAATCCGGTGATCAGCAGCTGCGTGAAGGTTCCTTCCGGAGTCTCCACGTCGAGACCGGAGAGCTCGCCGATCTCCACGCGGAACCGGAACTCGTCGCGCGTCTGCTCGACAAGAGCCAGCGCAGATTCCTCTGCCGCGAGCGGGATCGGGTGAACGGCCGCGGCGGCCGCGCTCGCGCCGATAAGGGCGAGCAGCACTCCGAGCATCAGACTATTACGGAGACGCATCGTTCTTCCCCTCCAAAGGAAGCAAGGTGACCCAACTCCCTCCGCCGTTGGAAGCGGAGGTGCCCATCATGCGCGGGTGGGGAGACAACTCGGGACGCATGAAGAAACCGCGCGTCCTCCCTGACGCCGCGGTTCCCTCGAGCGCCGATCGTTCGCAACGCCGATGGGGTTCCCTTCTTTTCGGAACAATTCTACCACACCTCTGCCGCGGATTTCTATTTGAAAATCAAGGGGATAGCCCATGTAGGCCGGGGGTGCGAGGAGCCTCGGGGCTCGGCGGTGCCGGGGAAATCCGGGGCGATTCGGGCGCGGCGTCCCCTTGAGGATGGGCGCTCCGGCGCCCCCGTCCCGCGAGCGCATCCCCGTCGGGCCCGCGACCCAGCAGGAAAGACAACTGCAATAAAGTCAACCGGTCGCGCCCGGACTCCCGCCGCCGGCCGCCGAAAGACGCTCTCTTCCCCTCTCGTCCATCCCACCCTCCCGCGTGGCCCAGGCGAAGAAACCGTTCAAAAAGGACGAGGGTCCTGCCGATCCTTTGCGAGAGAGCTTCTGCTCGGTCGTTTGGGTCGCCGCTTCCAGCGAAGCGGATCGAACGAAATGGTCCGGTTCCATCCGGAATTCTCTTGGGGGGCAACATGGGGTCCTCTCGTCGCGCGCTCGGTCCGGCGGTCTTCGCCGTTCTTCTTCTCCTTCTGGGCGCCGCGCCGCCCGGACACACGTACAAGGGAACGCTCGGCGGTTTCGACTCCGGGGGCGGTCTTCTTTCGGGGGGCGTCTACCGATCCGTCGCCTCTCTCGGCTCGCAGACATCCGGAACGAGCGCTTCGAACGCGCACGCCGCGCAGGAGGGCTTTCTTGCCTTCTATGGGCAGCCGATGCTCGGCGCGGACCCGAGCGCGCTCGGCTTCGGGGTCGTCGCCTTGGGCGGATCGCTCGTTCGTTCCGCGACGGTGAGCAACTACGGCGGTGTGTCCCTTCTCCTCTCGGACGTCCGTCTCGCCTCGTCCGGGACGCCCGGGCCCTTCGCGATCGAATCGGGCGGGTCGGACGCGACGATCGCGCCGGGCGGGAGCGTCGTCGTGGGCGTGCGCTTTACCCCCGTCTCGACGCCGCTCCGGCGCGACACGCTTCTCGCGAACACGAACGACCCGGCAGCGCCTCTGTGGCGCCTTCCGCTTTCCGGTTCGGGGCTCGGATCCGCGGGGCCCGTTCTCACGCTCTCAGTCGATTCTCTCGATTTCGGATCGGTGCCGATCGACTCGATGGCGGTCCGGGCTCTCACGATCCGGAACACGGGAGGGGCGACCCTCGATGTCGGCCCGATGACGACGAGCCGCTCCGCGTTCGAGGTAAGCACGGCGGCCCTCACGGTGCCGCCCGGTGGCGCGCACGATCTCAGCGTCTGGTTTGATCCCGACGCGGCCGAGGTCTACCGGGACACGCTCTTCGTTCCGAGCAACGACCCGGCGCACACGGCACCCGCGGTCGTTCTTCTCACGGGGCGCGTCCCGGCGATGCTCGCGATCACCGAGCCCTCGGACAAGCAGCTCTTCTTCGACGCGGCGGAAGACGGACCGGCGCCTCCCGAACAGCCAATCCGCATCCGTAACGAGGGGGCCGAGACGCTTCGCTGGGAAGCCTCTGCGCCGGGCGCCTCTTGGATCGAGATCGAGCCCGACTCGGGGAGCGTTCTTCCCGGGAACTCGACGGCTCTCGACATCGGAGCGCGCCACCAGGGCCTTTCGGCCGGCGAGTACCGCGCGGCGATCCGTCTCGCGAACAAGGAGCGCCCGCTCGCCGTCGACTCGGTCATGATTCTTCTTACGGTTGAACCGTTTTCCATTCAAGTTTCTTGGACTCCGGCGGTCGTCGAGGCGGGCGGGGCGGCGGAGGTTCGCGCGGCGGCGAGCCTCGAGCCCGACTCGGGGCGCGTTTTCTATCGCAAGAGCGGCGCGGGAGTCTTCGAAAGCGTTCGGATGACCGGCGGGACGGGCGGCGCGCTCATCGCGACTCTTTCGGGATCGGTCTTCGACATCCGGGGCCTCGAGAGCTACGTGATGGTGCACGCGGGCGGCCGGACCGTCGTCGACCCGAAGCCGCTCGTGGAAAAGCCGAAGCGCATCGCCGTTCGGTGCAAGCATGTCTCGTCCCCCGCCCTCGCTGCGGGGCAGTACCAGATGGTCTCGATCCCGCTTGCCGCGGAAGGCGCGAGCGTCGCAGACATCCTCGAAGACGATCTCGGGGAGCCGAGCCCCTCCTCCTGGCGTCTCGGAAGATGGTCGCAGGAAGAAGGAAGGTATCGGGAGCATCCGGACGATCTCGGGGCGCCGCTCGACGCGGGCTTTGGCTTCTGGATCATCACGCGGGAAGACAGGAAATTCGGGACAGGCGGTCTTTCCGTTTTCCCTCCCGACGCGGAGCGGCATTTCCCGATTCGTCTCGCCGGAGGGGCCGGAAGCGTCTGGTGGATCCAAATCGGGCATCCGTTCGCCTATCCGGTCTCCTGGTCCGATTGCTTGATCCGCGACGCGGATCGAAGGATCCACACGATGGAGCGCGCGGCGATCCAGGGGCTCGTCGAGAACGCAGCCTATTCTTATGTGTATGAAGGAAATGAAGGGCGCTACGAACACTCCTCGGTCCTCGCGCCGTGGCGCGGGTACTTCGTGAACAACCTCTCTGGCGGCGACCTCGAGCTTCTCGTGCCGATGGAGGAAGCGTCCCCTGCGAAGGCGATTCACGCGCCGACTCCTCTCTCCGCGCGCGAAGGGGAATGGGAGCTTCCCGTGCGCGCCGCCGCGACGACGCGCTCCGCATCGATCCTCGTCGGCGAAAGGAAGGACGCCCGCGACGGATGGGATTCTTTCGACCACTACTTGCCGCCCGCGCCCGACGGAGCGGCGCCCCTTCTCGCGATTCGCGCGTCGGACCGAATGCCGGCCCCGGGCGACCTTTGCGCCGATCTTCGCGCGGTTCGGCCGGGCATCGCCCTGTGGGATCTCGCGGTGCGCTTCGAGGGAGGGAAGGAGACGCGTCTTTCCATCGAGGCGATCGGCGCGCTTCCCGCGGGGTACGCGGCGCTTCTCGAGGACACGAGGACCGGCGCGGTCGCCGCGCTCGAGCGCGGAGCGTCCTACCGCGCCGTTCCGTATCCGGGCGAGGAGCTTCGCCAGATGCGGCTCGCGATCGGCCCCGCCGAGGAGCTCGGCGCGGAAGGATACGAGCTGCTTCTTCCGGAAGCGCGTTTCGCGCTCGAGAGGCCCTTCCCGAACCCGGCAAGGGACGGAACGACGATCCGATTCGCGATTCCCGAAACCGAAAACATCCAGCTTCAACTGTTCAACATCGAAGGGCGGCTCGTTCGCGATCTCGCGAGCGGGAGCCTGGAGGCGGGGGAACACATCGCCTCGTGGGACGGGAAGGACGCCCGAGGGCGCCGGGCGGCGCCGGGCGTCTACTTCTTCCGTCTCGATCGAATGGGAGAAACAAGGACGGCGCGCGTCGTTGTGTTCCGATAGGTAGAAACAGGAAAGGAGTGAGAGATGAGACATAGAAGTTCGATCGTTGCCGGGGCGATGCTCGTGCTCCTTGCGTTCGCGCCGGGGATCGATGCGCAGGTTCCGGCAGTCCTGCACTACCAGGGAGTGCTGACCGACGACGACGGTCTTCCGGTGACGGACACGCTGTCGATGACTGCTCGCTTGTACGCGGACACGACGCTGGCGCCGGTCTGGACCCATACAAACGCGAATGTGCCGGTGATCAACGGTTGGTACGAGCTGGACTTCGATGTGGCCGCTCTCTCCTTCGACACGGCCTACTTTCTCCAGATCGTCGTCGATGGGGCGCCGCTCGGCCCGAAGAAGCGGCTCGCGAGCGCTCCCTACGCGATGCGGAGCGCGAAGACGCGCGTGACCGCGGGAGACGGGCTCGCCGGAACGAGCGACAGCCTCGGCGTGCGGCTCGAGCTTGCCGACCTCGGGGTCTCGACCGCCAAGCTGGCGGTGGGGGCGGTGACGCGCGAGAAGATCGGGGATGATGCGGTGAACGAGGACAAGATCGCGGACCTCTCGATCATCAACGAGAAGATCGCCGACGGCGCGGTGAGCTCGGTCAAGATCGCGCCGGACCAGGTGGTGCGGCACATCAACGGTCTTCGGGACGGCGTGAGTCTTCAAGCAGGGAGCAACGTGACGGTGACCACGCTCGACAGTGTCATCCAGATCTCGGCGACCGCGGGGGGAAGCGGGACCGATTCGGACTGGGAGGTCGTCGGAGCGAACATGTACTCCATCCCCGCGGGGAACGTCGGTGTCGGCACGGCATCTCCGGGCGCGAAGCTCGACGTCTCTGGAGGGGATATACGCACTTCGGGGAAGCTCGTCTCCACGGTCGGGGTCGGAGCGCCGCCTCTCGAAGTCTCGTCGAGCACGATGGTTCCGAACCTAAACGCGAACTTCCTGCAGGGGAAGGACGCGCTCTTCTTCGCGCCCGCATCCCACGACCACGACGCCGGCGCGATCACGAGCGGGACAATCGCGTACGGGCGGCTTCCGGTCGGCACGACCGCCGGCACGGTCTCGGCGGGGAACCACACGCATCCCGGGGGAGACGGCGATTGGACCGTGTCCGGGACCGACATGTACAGCGCGGTCTCGGGCAACGTCGGCATCGGAACGTCGAGCCCGACGCGGAAGCTCGACGTCGTGGGCGGGATGGCGATCGGCGGCGGCGTCTACGCGCGCGACGGGAACGGGGTCGGGTTCCGCGACGACGGGGGCGTTCTCGGCGTCTGGGTGAAGGACGGGGGCGACGTCGGGATCGGAACGAACGCGCCGGAGAAGAAGCTCGACGTGAACGGGGATCTGATGGTGCAGAAGAACCTGTACGTCGGCTCCGAGAGCGGAAGCGACAACGATATGGTCTTTATGGACGACGGAGCCGAGTTCCTCGAGTGGGACAACACCGAGACGCGTTTCGAGCTGACCGACGATCTCGTCATCGAGGGTGTTCTCTCCGCCGGCACGACGAGCCGGAGCCTCGCGCCGGTCGCGTACAACCAGGCCACGAACGCCGCCATGCCCACGCCGACATCCGTGGAGATGAACTCCTCGGGGGATCTCTACGTGCAGTGGGATCTCGAGGTCGGAGACGACGCATACGTGAAGAAGCTTCACGTCGAAAACGGGATGGACGTCGGGCAGGGGATCTCCGTCGGAGATGCGAGCGACTCCGACAACGACACGATCTTCTTCGACCAGAAGGGCGACGAGATCGTCTGGGACAACACACAGGACCGTCTCGAGATTTCGGACGACTTCGCGATCGGCGGCGTGCTCTACGCGGGTTACCCGAGCGGCCTCACGGGCGCGACGCGCGCGTACAACTACTTGGGCCCATCGGGATCGACCCCCTCGTCGGGGGACATGATCAGTCCGGGCGACCTCTTCGTCGGGTACGACTTCGAAGTCGGCCATGACATCTACTACTCGGGTCTTCTCGTCGATCTCAGCCCGGCGCCTCCCTTCACGGGAGGCGGGGGCGAGGCCTTGACCTCCGACCAGGCCAAGCAAGTTCTCGCGGCCCTTCAGCCTCGCGTGATCCGGATGGTCGACACGGAGGAGGGGAAGGAAGGAGAGGAGACCGCGAAGCTCGGTTTCTTCGCCTCCGAGCTCCCCGACCTCGTGACGACGCCGAACAAGAACGGCTACAGACCTCTCGATCTCGTCGCGATCCTCGCGAAGATCGTGCAGGAACAGCAAGCGACGATCGAAGCGCTCGAAGCGCGCGTTAGCGTCCTCGAGGAAGGGCGGTAACAAGCAATGATCGTTGATAGTCGAAGGAACGGAGGTTCCATCATGACTCTCGGACAACGGTCGATGCCTTGTCTCGTTGCGGCCGCCGTCTTCCTTCTTGTCCTGGCAGGCTCGGCAAACGGAGCCTCGGCCGGAGAGGAGACGGCCGCGCTCGATCGAGCGATCGGACATTACTGGGACGGTCTCTTCTCGGATGCGGTCGCCGCGCTCGATCCGCTCGCCGATTCGCTCGAAGGCGAGAAAGAGATTCTCGCTCGCGAGTACCTCGCGCGCTCGCTTGTTCGGCTCGGCGAGGAAGATCGCGGCCGCGAGGCGTTCAAGGCGCTTCTTCGGATCCGTCCCGACTGGAGGCCGGACACGAAGGTCGTCGCCGGCCCCGAGATGAGCGCGTTCGAAGCGGCGCTCGAAGAGTACGAAAACGAGAACCTCGGCGCCCTCAGCGTGCGCACCGATCCGACGCGCGCGAACGTTGTGCTCGACGGCGAGCTCGAGAAGGAGCCGACACCGGTCACGATCGAGCGGATCCCCGCCGGAGAGCATCGGGTTCGGGTCGAGAGGGATGGATACGCGGCGCGGGACACGGTTGTGACGATCGCCGCCGCCGAAATCGCCGCGCTCGACCTTGTCCTCGTTCCGATCGAGGAGCATCGCGGGCCGGCGCCCTTCTGGAAGAAGCGGTGGGTGCAGGTGACGGCGGGGGGTGTGTTCGGCGTGGGCCTCCTGCTCGCGCTCGCCGGAGGCGGCGGGGACGGCGGCGGAGAGACGCCCAGCGATCTCCCCGGTTTCCCGGAGCCCCCGCATCGGTAGCCTGGATCCTGCCCGCGTTTTCTGCTGCGGCTGCGGATCGCGGACTCGCGACGAAGACGCGTGCAGGATCCAGGCTGCCCCGAATGGAGCGGCTGCGGATCGCGGCCTCGTGACTATGGTTCCGTGATTTCCTGAAGCGTGAAGGAAAGCTCGATCATCGCGCCGTCGCGGATCGCCGCCTCGACGATCCCTTCCTCGACCCGGAACCCCTCCTTCTTCACCGTGACGCGATGAAGCCCCGGGGCGATGGGGATTTCTCTCTGCGGGGTCCACTTGTCGGTCGGCGCGTCGTCGATCCAGATCATCGCGGGGATCCGGTTCGTGGTCACCGTGAGAAAGGCGCCCTTCGCTTCCTTCGTGAAGTCGTGCGCGAGGGCGACCGTTTGGTTCGACGGAAGCGCGACCTTGTTCCACGTTTTCGTTCCGTAGAACGGGTTCTCGAGCCGGACGTCGTAGGCGCCGGGCGCGAAGAGGAGCGAGACCGCCGAGACGTTCTCGGCGATCACGCGGCCGTTCACGACGAAGGTCGCGGACGGCTTGGCGGTGATATCGAGCGTTCCGTTCGCGGGCGCTTCGGCGGGAGCTTCCTCGCGGCTCGCCGGCTTCGGCGGGTCGGCGGGAGCGGCCGGAGCGGTGACCGATTCGCTCCGCGGCGCGGAAGCGATCGCCGGCTCGTTCTTCTCGGGTCGGGAGCGTTCCGCGGCGCGCTCTTCGATCGGCGGGGGTTCGTGCCGCGCATTCACGTCGGCCGCCTCTGTCGCCGCCAGTCCAACCGATGCCGCCGCCGCGACGAGAGAAGGATTCCTCTCGCTCGACGAAAGGGGCGATCGCGAGTCGTCCTCGCGCGCGGCGTCCCTTCCGCCGCCGACGAGCCAAGCGCCTCCGGCGGCTAAAACGACGAGAGCCGCGCCGGCGATCGAAAGCGCGCGCGCGCGTCTCCCCGGACTCCGGAGAACGGACGAGAAGCCGCCTTCTCCGCGCGCCCCCCGGCTTCCGCGCGGCGCCTTCTGCGCGCGGAGCTCTTCGAGATGACGGGTGACCTCGTCGTTCTCGGGCGCGAGATAGTGCGCCCGCTCGAACTCCTTGATCGCGTCGTCGATCTTCTCGAGCCCCATGCTCTTGTACTGATACGCGCGGTTCAGGTGCTCCTTGAAACGCCGGACGGAAAGCGTTTTCTTCACCTCGTCCGGTTTCGCCAGATACTCGGCGATGAGATCCGTCCCCCGCGTCACGCCCCAATGATCGATCACCGGCTCGAGGTCTCTTCGGACCGCGTCCGCGCTCTGATAGCGCTTCGCGGGGTCCTTGTGGAGCATCTTCGAGACGATGTGGTGAAGCTCGTCGGTGACGAGGGGGTTCAGGTTGACGAGGGGGAGCGGATCGAGCGTCACGATCGCGTGGATCACGCTCGCCGAGCTGCTCCCCGGAAAGGGACGCCTTCCGCCGAAGATCTCGTAGGCGACCACGCCGAGCGAGAAGATGTCGGAGCGCTCGTCCACGTGCTGGCCGGTCGCGTGCTCCGGCGACATATACGGGACGGTTCCGATCATGGTCTCGTGCACCGTGAGAACCGTCGATTCCTGCGTCTGCTTGGCGAGCCCGAAGTCGGCGATCTTCGGGACGCCGGTCGGCGAGAGCATAATGTTCGCCGGCTTGATGTCGCGGTGGATGATGTGGTGCGCGTGCGCGTGCGCGAGCCCCGCGCACACGTCGTAGAGGACGAGCGTCCCGATCTCGGTCGGGAGCGAGCCGTGCAGCTCGATCCACTTCTTGAGATCCCAACCGTTTACGTATTCCATCGCGATGTACCAGGTATCGTCGGCGAGCCCGTAATCGATGATCTTGACGATGTTCTCGTGGCTCATCGCGGCCGCCGCCTTCGCCTCTCGTTCGAAGCGGGCGACGAACGTCTTGTCCTCGCGAAGATGCTCGTGCATCGTCTTGAGGACAACCGTGCGGCCGAGCGACTTCTGAATCGCCGTGTAGACGGTCGCCATGCCGCCGACGCCGATCTTCTTGACGATCTGGTAGCCGCCGAAATCCTGATTCATAAGCATCCGATCCTTGCGCGGGCGGGCCGGGAACCCCGGGGCGAACGGATCCGCCCCGCCATCCGCCGCGGATCGCGCGGCGCGGAGCGTCCGCGCGATCTAATGTTCGGCCGGGTCCGCAAAGGGCTGAAACGGCGCGTGCGCCCGCCGGGGCGACGCTCGAACCGCAAGCCGTGAAAGCAGTTACGATCTGTGAGCTTCCGGTGTTCTTTCGGGCTCGCCGGTGAGAAGGGTCAGCGTTCGCTTCTTCGCCGCCGGTCGATGAGGCGGCGGAAGGCTTGGACATGCTCGGGCCCGGCGCCGCAGCACCCCCCGAGAATCGACACGCCGAGCGCGAGGAGCTCCTCCCCCTTCTCCTCGAAGAACTCCGGCGTCTCCGGATAGACCGCGGCGCCCTCCTCGATTCGTGGAAGCCCGGCGTTCGGGCGGATGAGAAGCGGGAGCCGCGTATGCCGGCGAAACTCGCGCGCGACGCGCACAAGAATCTCGATCCCGTTTCCGCAGTTCGATCCGACGATGTCGGCGCCCGCCTCCTCCAGTCCGCGCGCCGCCCGCGCGACGTCGATCCCCATCACGGTGAAGAGACCGCGCGGCGTGGCATCGAACGTCATGCTCGCGGAGACCGCCACGCCGGGCGCGACCTCGCGCGCGGCCCGCACCGCAAGCGACGCCTCCACAAGATCCGTCATCGTCTCGATGCAGAAAAGATCGACCCCCTCGGCGGCGAGCGCGCTCATCTGCCGGCGGAAGGAATCGGCGACGAGCCCAGGGTCGGCGTCCCCGTGGGGCTTGAGAAGCCGTCCCGACGGACCGCACGAGGCGGCGACGTACGCGCGGCCCGCGGCAGCCCGGCGCGCGATCCTCACGGCGGTCCGGTTGATCTCCTCCGTCTCGGCTTCGAGGCGGTGCCGCGCGAGACAGAGCGCCGACGCGCCGAAGGTATTCGTCTGAAGAATCTCGGCTCCCGCGTCGAGGAAGGCGCGGCTGATCGCCTCGATGCGCGCCGGCTCCTCGAGGTTCAGCTTCTCGAGCGATGCGCCCGCGGGAACTCCCTCGCGAAGAAGAGAGGTGCCGATCGCGCCGTCCGCGACGAGGCACTCGCCCGCGCGCACGCGGTCGAGAAGAAGCCTCATCGCGCCTTCTCCGCGGTCAGCTCCCTCAAGCGATCGACGGCGTTCGCGGCGTCGTAGGCATAGGCGTCGGCGCCGATCTCGTGGGCGAAGTCGCGGGAGACCGGCGCGCCGCCGATGATCACCAGAAAGCGCTTTCGGAGGCCCCGCTCCTCCAGAAGCTCGATCGTCTTTCGCATGTTCACCATCGTGGTCGTAAGAAGCGCGGACATCCCGATGACCGCCGCTCCCTCCCGCTCCGCCGCCTCGACGAACCGCTCGGGCGCCACATCGTGCCCGAGATCGATCACCTCGAAGCCGGCCCCTTTGAGAAGGATTCCCACGAGGTTCTTGCCGATGTCGTGAAGGTCGCCCTGAACGGAGCCGAGGACGATCGTGCCTCGGGTCGTCGGCCGTTCGGACGCGAGATGCGGCCGGAGCTCTTCCACTCCGGCGACCATCGCCTTCGCGGCGAGAAGAACGTCGGGGAGAAAGATCTCATGAACCCTGAACTTTTCCCCGACGACGTTCATCCCGGCGACGAGCCCTTCGTTTAGGATGCTCGCCGCGGGAAAGCCCGCGGCGGCGGCTTCGCGCACGAGGCGGAGAACGTCGTCGGGCTCGCCCTTCTCGACGCAGGATGCGATTCGCCCCAAGATCTCCATCGACGGCTCCTTTCGCGCTCCGCGGCGCCCGCCGCTCTCGATCGAAGCGGCGCGCGAGGCGCTATTTCTTTTCCGCTCTCGCCCGGCATCCCGGGGCTCGGCATTCGCGGCAGAAAGGATGGTCGGGGGCGAAGACGTGAATCTCAGCGGGTCCCGACACGAGAACACCGGAAACCGATTTGATCGGCCGCATCAAACAACTTGGGCCGAGCGCGATGCCGGCGCCTTCCGGCTTCAAGCGCGCGAAGAGTCTTCTCTGGCCGGTGATGTCCCAGCCGCAGTAGCCGGGACTGTAGGCGAGCGTCTCCGTGCCGGGTCCCGCGTCTCCGCCGGCGGCGAGATACTGGTGATAACGTTCTTCCATGAGCGAGGCGGCGCGGTCGGCCGCGGCCGAAGCGACCGAGTCGAGCATGCCGGCGAGCGCCGGATCGTTCGCTTCGAAGAGACCTTGGATCGCCGAGGAGATCTCCTCGCCGATCGTCGCGGCGAAGAGAGCGAGGCGGCGCGCCCGCGGGGCGATCTTCTCGAGCGGCGCGCCGGGTTCGTTCTTTCCTTCTCCCCGAAAGACGTCGAGGAATTCCTCCGCGGGAATTTCGGCGAGAACCCCCGCGGGTCTCGCGTGCCGGAGGAAGAGCTTCTCCGCCTCCTCGTGAAGCTCCGCGATGCGGGGCGAAGGGGCCGCGCCGCGCGGAATCCCCTGCGCGGCCATCACGTCCTCGGAAGCGGGTCGAAGGAGCGCGGGGCGAAAGACCAGCGACTTTCGCATCGCTCACTCCCGCGAGGGGAGCGCGTTCGCTCCCGCCCGCCGGGCCTCGCGCTCCATGAGGCGCACGAGCTCTCTCCGCACGCCATCGTCGATCGCGGGCGGCTCGTGCCGCGCGATCCGCGCGTCCACCTCGGCGCGCGCTCTCTCCAGAAGCGTACGGCTCCCCTCCTCGATCCACCGGGGCCGGTTCGCGCGATCGATCACGGGACCCGGGAAAAGATGCTCCTCGCGGAGGTGGCGCCGCGTGTGCGCGGAGATGAGGAGATGATTCTCGCGAAGAAGCTCCTCGAAGATCGGCCGCGACGGGAAATCCTCCCTCGGCTCGATGCCGCGGACGAGGCGGAGGACCATTCCGCAGATCTCGTTGTCGACGACAAGCTTCTCGAGGCTCTGGCAGCTCTCGAAGTCGAGCATGCCGGGGCCGGAGATGTTGTTGATGCCGGAGAGCGCCGCGAGAACGGCCCCCATCGCGGATTCGAGCCCGGCCTGCGCGTCGAGGAGCTTCGCGTCGGAGAGCGCGATGTACGCCTGCGTCGGCAGCCCGAGGCGCTTTCCGATCTCGTTGGCCGCGCAGTCGATCATTTGCGTCTCGATCGCGCCCATCGGGGTCGTTTCGTAGCGGACGTCGAAGGCGGCCGGCGAGCCTCCGTAGAGGATCGGCGCCCCCGCTCTCGCGCACTGGGCGATCACGACGCCGCTCAGCGTCTCGGCGGTGTGCTGCACGAGCGTGCCGACGAGCGTGACCGGCGCGAGAAAGCCGGAGAGGGGCATCGCAATGAACTCGACGGGGATGAGGGATCGCGCGCAGTCGACCACGTTCTCCGACGTCACGTCGCTCCACTTGAGGGGCGAGGTCGGGCAGCAAGAGAACACGGCGAGCGGCTTCTCCTCGAGCGCGCGCTCCGATCCGCGCACCGCGATCTGCATGTCGCGCATCACGGCGAACGATTCAATGGTGAAGGTTCCCGTGACGACCGGCTTCTCGCAGTAGAGCAGGCTGAGAAACAAGCGGTAGCTGTCGGATATCTTCTCGGGAACATCGGACGGGATGAAGGCGGTGCTTTGCGAGGCGAGATGCTCGAGGCCCCCCATCAGCTTCGCGTAGCGGACGTAGTCGTGCGTGAGGGGCTTTCGGATCGCGTCCGTCTCGGGATCGAGGACGTGAAGAGCCGCGGAACCGGGGGTGAAGTGGACGTTGTCCCCGGAGAAGTCGTTCGTCTCCCGGCCGAGAACGTCGTACAGCTTGAACGATCGGGGCGCGGCGCGGAGCGAACGGTCGAGAAGCGCATCCCCGATGCGGACCCTGCGGGTCTCGCGATCGACGAGCGCGCCGTGTTCCGCGAGGAGGGAGACGACCGAGTCGTTTTGGATCGTGACGCCGATCTCTCGGAGGACGTCGCGCGCCTCGCCGAGAATGCGGTCGGCGAGATCATCGGAGAGAAGCCGGAGGGTCGGTCGCAAGCGGGCTCCTTTCTTCGGCGCGGCCGGGCGGTGTCTCTCGGCTATTCTCGCAAGCCCTCGCCCTCGGGTCAAGAAGGCGGCCGCCGGTTGGGTTCGTGCTCCTCTTGTCGTATACTCGGAGGGCGCCGGTCGCGGAGGTGATTTCGTGAAGAGAGAGAAGACCGTTTCCGACGGCATGCGGGCCGAGAGCGAGATCGCGGGCCCCCGTCTCTCGATCTCCGATCTTCGAGAGGAGATCATCGGCGCGGGCTTCCGCTTCCGGACGCCGTTCGGGATGCGCCTGATGGTCTACGCCGACTACACCGCCTCCGGGCGAGGCGTCCGTTTCATCGAGCGCTACCTGGCGAAGATCCAGGAGAACTACGCGAACACGCACACCGAGGACGATGAGACCGGCCGGAGCACGACGGAAATGCTTCACGCCGCGGAGCGGATCATCAAGCGCGCGGTGAACGGCGACTCGTCGACCTGCATCGTCGCCGCGGGAACCGGATGCACCGGAGCGATCCAGAAGCTCCAAGAGATCCTCGGCGTCTACATTCCTCCCGCGACGCGCGAACGTCTGCGAAAAGAGGCCGAGCAGTACGCGCGGGAAATCGGCTTCGATGACTCCGGATTCCGAAGCTTCTTGAGCGACTCAAGACCGGTCGTGTTCGTCGGCCCGTACGAGCATCATTCCAACGAGGTCTCGTGGCGCGAGTCTCTCGCCGAGGTCGTCGAGATCGCCCTCGACGAACAAGGAGGCCTCGACCGGGCGGATCTCGAGAGGAAGGTCTCCGATCCGAAGTACGGGAATTGTCTCAAGATCGGTTCCTTCTCGGCCGCGTCGAACGTGACCGGGGTGAAGACCCCGGTATACGAGACGGCGCGGATTCTTCACCGGAACGGAGCGCTCGCCTGCTTCGATTTCGCGGCGAGCGCGCCGTACGTCGCCATCGACATGAACCGCGACGCCGAGTCGTACTTCGACGCGATCTATCTCTCTCCCCACAAGTTCCTCGGCGGCCCGGGATCGGCGGGGATTCTCCTCTTCAACAGCCGGGTCTACCGGCTCGATCTCCCGCCGACGTTCGGGGCGGGGGGCACGGTCGACTACGTCGGGAGACACGGCCACGACTACACGGCCGACATCGAGGCGCGGGAGAAGCCGGGAACTCCGGGCACCCTTCAGATCATGAAGGCGGCGCTCGCGATCGAGCTCAAGGAGAGAATCGGCGTTCGGGCGATCGAGGAGCGGGAGCACGAGTTCATCCGCCGTTTCAACGCCCGCTTCGCCGGCCATTCGAAGCTCGAGATCCTGGGCGATCCGCGTCCCGGCACGCACATCTCGATCTTCTCCTTCAACATTCGCCACGGAGACCGTTATCTCCACTCGAAATTCGTCACGCGGCTCTTCAACGATCTGTTCGGGATCCAATCGCGCGCGGGCTGTTCCTGCGCGGGGCCGTACGGCCATCACCTTCTTCGCATCGACGACGACCTTTCCGAGAGATACCGATGTCAGATCAACGCGGGGTATCTCGGCATCAAGCCGGGCTGGGTGCGGCTCGGTTTTCATTACACGATGGACGAGAGCGACCTCGAGTACGTTCTCGACGCAACGGAGTTCCTGGCCGAGAACGGCCCGCTCTTTCTTCCGCTCTACCGTTTCAGCGCGAGGACCGGGACGTGGAGCCACGTGGACGAGCCGCCGAAGAGCGCTCCTCCCTTCGGCGTCAGCGAGGCCCTGCGGCCCGAAGCGCGCGAAACGCCCCCCCTCCCGGAGCGGGAGAAGCGTGCGGAGTACGCGCGCGCTCTCCGCGAGGCGAGCGAGGTCGCGGATCGGCTGAGGAACGCTCCCGCTCCCGCGTACCGCGAGTTCCCCGGCGAGTACGGATCGCTCGCGTTCTTTCACGTCGTGCACGTCGAGTGATCGGCGTCCCGTCTTCCTACGACCGCCGCTGAATCCATATCCCGAGAACGATCAGCGCGAGCCCCGCGACCGACGAGGGGAGGATCCGCTCTCCGATTACGGAACGAATGAAGAAGAGCGAGAGGAAGGGGGAGAGAAAGACGATGTTGCTCACTTTCGCCGACGTCTCGGAGAGGCGGAGCGCGCGGAGCCAGAAGAGGAACGCGAGGCCCATCTCGAAGAGCCCGATGTAGAGGCACCCGGCGAGCCCGCGCGGCGAGATCCGGAGGTCCTTCCCGAGCGCGAGATGAAGGACAAGCACGTACGCGGCGCCGAAGACGAAGTTCCACGCGAGCTTCTCCGCGTCGTCCCGCGGGTCCTTCACGTTCCGCAGCCAATAGAGAGCCCAGATCGCGGAGCTCCCGAGCGCGAGGAGCGCGCCGGGTCCGTTCGTGAAGCGAAGCTCGCGGAGGTTCCCGTGCGTGGAGATCACGATCACCCCGAGGAAGCTCACGAGGATCGCCGCGAACCCGAGCGGGCGAATCCTCTGTCCGAGGAGAGGGGCGGAGAGAAGGACCACCATGATCGGCCACGTGTAGTTCAGCGGCTGCGCCTCTTGCGCCGGGAGGAGATCGTACGCCTGGAAGAGAACGACATAATAGAGGAAGGGATTCAAGAACCCGCCGGCGGCCGATCGACGCCACGCCGTTCCTCTCGGCGTTCCGCTGCCGCCGCCTCTCTCGCGTTTTCGCCCGAACCGGACGGCGAGAAGAAACGCGGCCGAGAAGAAGGACGCGTAGAGAAGCATCGTGATCGGATCGGTCTCTCGAAGCGTGAGCTTGAACGCCGAAGCGACGGTGGACCAGCAAAGAACGGCGCCTACGGCGAAGAGGTACGCCTGGGTCTGTTTCCTCATCGATCGGTCCGCGCGCTCTCGCTCTAGGTGTCGTGTCCCGCGGATTCCTTGACGTTTTCGACGACCCTCGCGGCCCCTGGCTTCGTTGCTCCTCCTCGGCGTATCTCTTTGGATACGCGGTCGTCGTCGCGCCTCGCCAGGAACCACGAGGTCTCGCCGGAAACTGCCAAGTCACCCACGGGACACGACACTAGTTCGCATCCTCGGGGATCGGCGGGACCTTGCCGTACGGGCCGACGCCCATCCTCCGGAGAAGAGTTTGCAATTTCTTCCTCCGTTCGGCGAGCACGACCGACTTGAAGGAGTTTCGCGTCGCCCAGATGTCGTCCACGGTCTCGACGATCGCCTGAGTCATCTCGTCGAGCCGCGGGCAGTCGAAGAGGCGGCACGCCTCCATCGGGGGCCTCCCGTCTTGGCGAAGCAAGGACTCGGCGAGGAGGCGAAGACCCGAGAGCGACGCGATGATGTTTCGGAAGGTGAGCCCGACGAACGCGTCGACGGGAAGCGACCGCCCGGCCGCGGGCTCGGCTTTGGTCTCATCGAGCATCTTCTCGAGATCCGCCGTCCACTCCATGAGCTGGGTTCGAGCGCTCCGAATCGCCTCGCGCGTCCGCGAGCGGAGCATCGCGTGCTTCACTTCGGCGAGCAGCTGCTGCTCCTCGAACGGCTTGAGGAGGTACGCCTCGACTGGGAGACGGATCGCGTCCACGGCTGTTTTCACGGAAGGGTAACCGGTCACGATGATGACCGGGACCCCCTCGGCGATCTCGGGCATCTCCTTGATCAGCTCGAGATCGATGTTTCCGTTCATGTGGATGTCCGCGATGAGGAGATCGTAGGAAGCGCCGCGGAGCATCTCTTTCGCGCGGATCGCGTCGGGGGCGGTGTCGCATGCGTACCCCGCGCGGCGGAGAAGATCCGCGGTCGATTCGAGAAACACCTCCGCGTCGTCGGCGATGAGAATGCGTCCGGTTTGGTTCATGATGCCTGACCCCCTTCTTGGTCCGGCGGGATGAGAACCCGGAACACGGTCCCGCCGCCGGGCGTGCACTCGAAATCGATGGAGCCCTTCAGGGCTTCGATGATGGACTTGACGACGGGGAGGCCGAGCCCGAGGCCTCCGGTCTCGCCGGGAGACTTCGTCGTGAAGAGGGGCTCGTAGATCTTCCATCGGTTCTCCTCGGGGATGCCGGGCCCCTCGTCCGCGACCTCCAACAGAAGGACCCCGTCGTCGAGAACCCTCGTGCGGACGGAGACCCTCCCCTCGGAAGGAGAGGCCTCGATCGCATTGAGAATCAAATTATAAAGGATCTGGCGAAGAAGAGGCTCCGTCATCGTGAACGCGGCGCGACCATCCCCGAGATCGAGCTCGAGGCGCACGCCCCGCTTCTCGCACGTGCGGCGAAGAAGCGTCGCGACCTCTTCCGCGGATCGTGCCGGAGGAAAGCGGGAGGGGGCGCCGACCTCAGGGGCATGCAGCGAGGACATCTGCGAAACGATGAAGGCGATGCTGTCGATCTCCCTTAGAATGATCGGAACGTAACGAGCGTACGAGTTCTCCGAGGGGATCGCGTCCTTGATGAGAACGAAGGAGTTCCGGATGCCGGCGAGAGGATTGTTGATCTCGTGCGCGACGCGGGCGGCCATTCGTCCCGTCGCCGCGAGCTTCTCGATCTCCGCCTGACGCCTCTCGAGGGTTCGGACCCGCTCGGTCCGCTCGCGGACGAGGACCTCGAGCTTCTCGCCGTGCGCCCGCATCTGCTCTTCCGCCTTCTTTCGCTCGGTGATGTCGCGCGAGACGCCGAGAATGGCTCGGACCTTTCCGTCCTCCGACCGGATCGGCACAAGGGTCGTGGCGATCCAGAGCGCTCGGTGCGCGGTTCGGAAGAAGCGCTCAGCGGTCGTCGTGCTTCCGGTTTGCATCACCCGGAGGATCCCGGCCGCGTATTCCTCTGCGACCGGCGCCTCGAAGACTTGATCGAGCCGCCTGCCAAGCGCCTCCTCCGGGGTCAGGCCGACCGCCTGTCCCGCCGCCGTGTTGATGTACTTCACCCGAAGATCCGCATCGATGACGAAGATGAAGTCGGGCGAGGACTCGGCAAGCGTGCGGTAGTTCTCCTCGCTCCGACGGAGCGCCTCCTCGGCCTTCTTCCGCGCCGTGTTGTCGATGCAGAGGAGCTGGACGGCCGGCTCACCGCCGTACTCGATCGCCGCCGAGTAGACTCGGAGCCAACGAACGTGGCCGTCCCGGCGGACGACACGGATCTCGCTCTCCGGAGGATGATCGACACCGAGGAGACGCTCCCGGTAGGTGCCGAGGAGGCGCTCCTTCTCCTCCGGGTGGGAAACCCCAAGGAGGCCTCCAGG
>VGIW01000017.1 GCA_016867715.1 Candidatus Eisenbacteria bacterium
GAGGAGGCCGCAACGCTCCAGCAGGACTTCGTCCGCTCCATCCGTCAGAGCGGTGAGGATCGCAGTTCCTTCGGGTCGCGTCACGAGCTGCGCGCCCTGGTGCTTCGCGATGGGTTCCGGCTGCCGGAGACGCCCGAGGTTCCGGTGCCTCGCCTCAGCGATCGGAGGGCCGAGCGGCGATACCGCGAGCGCGTCATCGCCGAACACGCCGCGATCAGCATCCTGGGGCGCAGCAAGCCGCTCGACCTCGAGAGCATCTATATCGCGCTCCGGGTCGGCAAGTACGTACCTCCGGAGTTGTTGCCCGACCCCTCCTCGCCGCGCCCAAGCGGGGGTTCACCAGAGGCCTCAGGGGTCATCGACGCCGTCGAGGCCGTCCGTCGAAAACCCCATCGCCTCGTCGTCCTAGGCGATCCGGGCAGCGGCAAGACGACCCTCCTCAAGTACCTGGCCCTGCGCATCGCCCGGCGCGCAACGGCGTTCGGTGACTGGGCACGCGAGATCATCAACTCCGGCCCTGCCCTGGCCGCAGACGCGATGCAGCGCCGGATGGTCCGGCTGGGCGAGCAGTCACAACTCATCGGGTTCCTCGTTGGCGTGCTGGCTCTGCTCCTCTGGATCGCCGGCGGGCTTCTGTCTTCGCCCAAGTGGACCGTATCGTGGACTCTGGGACTCTTTGGGTCCTGGGTGGTGTTGGGCATTGCGCTGCTGCTAATCCTTGTCCGCTATTCGGGCGCGGTGAGGGGGTCGGCGATCGTAGGCATCGCCGTGCTGGCGGTCTCGGCCCACTTCGCCCTCGTGCCGTGGTACGCCGGCGCTCCAATGGGGATCGCGTTCCTGGTATTGCTCTACCCCTATTGGATCGTGCCGCCGGTGTCCTGGCTGAGACATCTGCGGGATCGGCTGACGCGCTTTCCACTGCCCTTGTACCTCACGCTGAACGATGTTGGCCGAAGCGGCGAGCCGCTGGAGGTTCATCTCGCCCGGACGCTGAGCGAGGCCGGGTTCGCGGACGCGGAAGGGTTCCTTCAGCGGAAGTTGTACGAGGGGCGCTGCCTGGTGTTGCTCGACGCCCTCGATGAGGTGATGGAGGAATCCGCCTACGATCATGTGGAGAAGGAGATCAGCGCCTTTGCCCGCCGTTACGAGCATGTGCCCGTGGTGGTGACCTGCCGCAGCGCCGGCTTTCGCGATCCCCGCGACTCGCTCCCCGGGTTTCTGAGGGTCGAGGTGCAGGAGTTCGCCGAGAAGGAGGTGGAGCGGTTCATCCGTAGCTGGTTCGACGAGCCGTCGAGCGCGCCCGCCGATCGTGTCGAGGGGTTGCGGCAAAGCCTGGGCCGCAACGCGCGGATGCGCCAACTAGCCACGAACCCGCTCCTCCTCTCGCTCATGTGCTTGAACTACGAGCTCGATCTGCGCCTCCCCGACAGACGAGTGGAGCTCTATCAGCGCTGTGCGGAGGAGCTGCTCGGGAAGCTCGCTAGGGAGGCGGAGTTCCCGCCGCGCGAGAAGCGGCGGGCGCTGCAGGCGATTGCCCGGACGTTCCACGCCAAAGGGGTTCGGGTGTTCGACGAAGAGCCCCTTCTCGACGTCATCGGGCAAGCGCTGAAGGACCTTGGGCGCCAGGACGACTGCCGTAATCGGTTTCTCCAAGAGCTGATGGCGCGGAGCGGGCTGATCCGCCGGCAGTCGCGCTCTTCGTACGGCCTGGCGCATTTGACGTGGCAGGAGTTCTTCACCGCCGAGGATTACCACGAGCGCCGGCAGACCGCGGACCTCTTCGCCCACGTCGGAGACCCGTGGTGGCGCGAGGTCGTTCTTCTGGCCGCCGGGTTGCAGCGCGATGCAACCGAGGTCGTGCGGCGTTTGCTTCAACACGATCTCCTGCTCGGCGCTGCGGCCCTCGCGGATGTCAACGATCCGGGCACACCGGCGTTCCACGCGCTCAGAGACGAGATTCTCGCCGGGCTGAAGACGCTTGTGGAGAACGAGAGTGATCGGCGCCAGGACGCGGCCGACGCGATGGCCGCTCTCGGACGATGGGGCGGGACCGAGTACCTTGTCGAGCGGGCACAGACCGAGGGGCACCCGGAGGCGTCGCTGGCGGCGGTGCTCGCCCTAAACCAAGCGGGAGACCGCGGCGCGCTCGCGCGCCTGTGCGAGCCGCTGGGACCCGTGCTGAAGCTTCTCACCGGGTTTCTCGGAAAGGTGAATGGGTCTGTGGACGCGCGCATCCTTTCCCTGCTCGACCGTCTCGGCTTCCCCCTGGTCCACGTCCCAAAGGGTGAGTTCGAGATGGGGGATGATGCCGGCGCGGGTGACGAGCGTCCGCAGCATCGGCTGGCGCTCGAGGCGTTCTGGATTGGCAAGTACCCGGTGACCCAAGCGCTCTATCGGCGATTCCGCGAGGAGACCGGATCGCCGGCGGCGGGGAGCTTGAAGACCGGTAGGGACGATCATCCCGTGGTTAATGTGAGCTGGCAGGATGCGGTGGCGCTCTGCCAATGGGCGGGGGTGCAGTTGCCGAGCGAGGCGGAGTGGGAAAAGGCGGCACGGGGAACCGACGGCCGCCGGTATCCCTGGGGCAACCAATGGGAATCGGGACGGTGCAACGTGGGGACCGCGGGAACCAGCCCGGTGGGGAACTACCCAGGCGATAAGAGCCCCTATGGCTGCTTCGACATGGCCGGCAATGTGAGCGAATGGACGAGGAGCCTGTATCGATCGTACCCCTATGTCGCGGCCGACGGCCGCGAGTCAGTGCGGGAAACGGCCCTCCGGGTGGTTCGCGGCGCCGCGTTCAACGACTACGAGAGGCTCGCGCGTTGTGCTTCCCGCTTCAGGGACAACCCCGTCTCCCGCATCGACGGCTTCGGTTTTCGGGTGGTGGTGTCCCCATCTTCTTCTCCGAACTCTGGTCTCTGATCTCTCTGGACTCTGGTATCCTCATCTCCGATCTTTCGATCACGTTTTTACGAAAGGGAGGTGCGGGGCCCATGCCTCAAGCGGAAATGCCGATCTTCACGCGCACGTTCGACTTCATCACCTCCTGTCCGAAACGTACCGGCCCGGGCCTTACACCCATTTCTGGATTCACGAGCCGAAGCGGCGCTTGATTTCCGCTGCGCCGTTCCGCGATCGCGTCGTGCACCATGCGTTGTGCAACGTCATCGAGCCGATCTTCGAGCGCACGTTCGTGTCCGACTCCTTCGCGAACCAGGTCGGAAAGGGAACCCACCGGGCGCTGACACGCGCGCAGCGCCTGGCTCGCCGTCACCGGTTCGTTCTGCAGTGCGACATCCGGCAGTTCTTCCCCAGCGTCGACCACGTCATCCTGCAGGCGCGACTCGCCGAGATGATCAGCGATCGCCGCGTCCTCCGTTTGACGGAAGTCATCCTCGCGAGCGGTTGCGGCGTCCTCGACGAGAGGTACGACATGGTGTACTTCCCTGGCGACGACCTGTTCGCCGTCCTGCGGCCGCGGGGGCTCCCGATCGGCAACCTGACGAGTCAGTTCTGGGCGAACGTGTATTTGAGTCCCTTCGATCATTTCGTGAAGCGGGAGCTGCGGTGCCGGGGATACGTGCGATACGTCGACGACATTCTGCTGTTCGGTGACGACAAGACAACACTGTCGACGTGGCACCAGACGGTTGTGCGACGGCTCGAACGGTTGCGGCTCAGCATCCATCCGGGAGCCCACCCGCGGCCGGTAACCGAGGGCATCCCGTTCCTCGGGTTCACGGTGTTCCCGGAGCGCCGCCGGCTCAAGCGCCGCAAGGGCGTGTCGTTCCAGCGGAAACTGAAGCGAATGGTCGAGGCATGCCGCGCCGGCAGACTCCCGATCGCCGCCGTCAGCGCCTCAGTCGGCGGGTGGGTGAACCACGCTCGCTTCGGAAACACGGTGGGCCTCCGCAGGGCGGTCCTACGGCGGGCGGCAATCGCAGGCTGCCGAGACCCATTGAACTCGATCACCCGGGCGAGGGTGGGGTAAGCCCTTCCAGAGGACGGCGCGATTCCCGGGGGCTTCCCTTCGACCGCGGATGTGCTAGACTTGTACGGTGTCTTCCCTTTGAGGAGGCGCGGACCGTGAAAAGTCCCTCTCTCGCGTGGGTTGCGCTCGCCGCGCTGCTCGCCGCCGGCTGTTCCGAGCGCGCCCCCGATGAGCCGAACGGAAATGGGAATGGGGGCGGAACGCGCGACGCCGCGTTCTGGACCGCCGAGGGGTGGAAGCGTTACGGGGATCGGAACTTCTCGGGCGCCGCCGCCGCCTTCTACAACGCGCTCACCAAGGACTCGGTCTACGTCCCCGCGATCGCGGGAAGGGCTTGGTCGAACCTCGAGCTCGGCTACATCGGTCTCTCCCTCTCGGAGTTCGAGAGCGCGCTCGCCCTCGACAGCTCTGCGGTCGACTGCTACTACGGCGCCGCGTACATGGCGCACGCGCAGGGTCTTCTCTTTCCGAATCAAGCGCGCACGCGGTTCGAGCAGGCGATCGGCTTCGCGCAGAAGGGTTTCCAGAGGGGAGGCGGTTCCTTCGTGTTCGCGCGGAACTCCTCCGTCAATTCGGTCAGCCTCCGCGTGCTCCTCGCGCGTTGCTACTACGGGATCGGCCAGTACCAGGAGGCGAGGGACATCGTGGATCTTCTCGATCCGAACAACGGTCTCTCCTCGTCGAGCCCGACGTATCTCCGGGATCTCCTTCTCGCGATCGAGGGGCTGGGGGATCTGGTCTCATGAGGCGGCGCGTCCTTTTCGCTTGGGGAGCAGTGCTCGCCGCGGCGCTCGCGGCGGCCGGGCCGGCGTTCGCCCGTTCGGCCGCGCCGGTCGGCGCGGATCTCTTCTCGAACCCGTACGAGATCGCGGAAAAGGAGGATGTCGCGTACGTTCTCTACCCTTCGGGCCTCGCGGTCCTCGACATCCGTTCGGCCCTGCGGCCGAGCCTCATCTCAAGCGTGTTTCTTCCCGGGGAGGCGGGCGGCCTTCTTTTACGCGAGAACTATCTCTACGTAAGCCGCGGAACGGGCGGGCTCTTCACGATGAGCCTCGACGACCCGTTCCGCCCGGCGGTCGTGGACACGCTTCCGGCCCCCTCGAGCTTCGGGCGGCTGGATCACGGGTGGAATCGGCTTCAGGTCGCGGACCGGGACAGCGGGCTCATCGTCATCGACATCCAGAACCCGGGGGCCCCGCAGCGTCTCTACAAGTATCCGATCGGCGAGCCGATCCAGGATATCCGGGTCCGCCGCGCGGTCGCCTCTCTCGCGTTGGAGCGGGGGGGTCTCCGCACGTTCGACATCTCCCACTACATTCCGGTTCCGCTCGCCCATCGGCCGGAGCTCGCGGGCGCGGCGCATCTCGACTTCTCGTTCGCGACCCTCTATGTCTCCCGCGGCGGCGACGGCATCTCCGCGGTCGATGTCTCCGACTCAACGAACCCGGTGATCCTCCCCGACGCCTATCGTCCGTCCGGCGCGACCGGCGACGTGGCGGCGGTCGACTCATTCCTCGTGGCGGTTCACGACGCGCGGGAGCTTCATCTCCTTCGGCGCGGGGGGCTCTCCGCGGGGGCGCTGGCCGTGAGCGCGGTGGACACGACGCTCGGGCGTGTTCTGGCGAAGGAAGGGCGGGTCTATTCGACCGGGCTCGACCGGGGGCTCCGTCTCGTGGAGCTCGTCATCCCCCAGAACGCGACCTATGTCGCCGGCTTCGCCGTCCCCGGCGCGGTCGTCTCCGACGTCGCCGTGGAGGGGGACACCGCCTTTCTCGCCGCCGGCGCGAAGGGCGTGGGCCTCGTCTCGCTCACGGACGAGCTGAACCCCGCCCTTCTGGGTTTTCTCCCCACGGTGGGGAGCGTCAATGCTTTGGAAGTGAATGATCGATACATCTATGCTGCGGAGACCGGCCAGGGTCTCCGCGTGTACGACGCCGCCTCGGGGGCCGCGGTCGGGTTCGCTTCGACCCCGGGGACGCAGGGGCTTCTGGTCGACGAGTCCCTCGCCTACATGTGCGGGGGATCGGCCGGGCTCTCCATCCTCGACGTCTCCAACCCGGCGGGGCCCGTCCCCGTCGGCTCGATCGGGACGGGAGGGGCGGCCGGACGCTCGACGCGTGCGGTCGCGGTCTTCGGAAACCTCGTCGCGCTCGCCGAGGGGGACGCCGGCATCCGTCTCGCGGACGCCGCGAACCCCGCGGCCCCCGCGGTTCTCGGTGCGTACGATCCGGCCGACTACGTGATCGACGTCGCCTTTTCGGAGACCGGGGTGCTCTACGCGCTTCTCCGATCGACCGGGCTTCTTGTTCTCGACGTCGCCGATCCCGCCCGCCCCGACTCGGTCGGTCTCGTGACGATCTCCGGTTCCCTTCTTCGAAACGTGAAGAAACTGGGGAGCGTTCTCTACGTGACCGAATCGCTCGGGGTTATCGATCCCGGCTTCGTCCACGTGATCTCGGTCGCCGACCCGCGCGTTCCAAGGGTTCTCCTCCGGATTCAATCGCAGGGGTTCCCGGGGAACCTCGCGACCGGAAGGGAGCGCGCGTACGTCGCCGCCGGGTCGGGCGGGTTCGAGATCTTCGGCACGTTCGAGGACTACGGGTTCCTCCCGATCGGTTCGTACGATCCCCACGCGCCGATCGACATCGCCTCCGCGTCCGAGACGCGTGTCCTCGCGACCGATCGCGAGGGGAAGATCTGGCCGTTCTACTTGCAGGAAGGGGAGGCGCTGAGCCGCGGCGAGCCGTACGACCTCGGCCGGGCCGCGGCGGACGTCGTGTTGCACGGCACGCGGGCGTTCGCCTCGATCGCCGGCGAAAGCCTTCTCGTGGAGCTGACCCTCCCGACGCCGGACATCGCCCTGCTCGCGCGGACCATCGAGCTTCCGGGAGAGGCATCGGGGCTCGCGATCCGGGATACGCTCCTCTGCGTCGCGATGAAGAACCACGGTTTCGGCGTCTACAGCATCGCGCGCCCGGAGGCGGTGGTCCCGCTCGGCTTCTTCCGGAGCGGCGGGACGGAGAACTCGGATCTCGCGGGGGCGGGGGCGGAGCGGATCGCCCTGGGGGGGAACCTCGCGTTCGTCGGGACGGCGGACAGGAGCCGCGGGCTCTTCATCCTCGATCTCGTGGACCCGTCTGCTCCCGTATTTCGGAGCATGTTTCCGACGACCCACCGCGTGCTCGACGTCGCCGCCTACGCGGGGCACGTCTATCTCGGGCAGCGCCAGATCGGGACGACCATCGTCAACGCCGAGAATCCGGACAACCCGACGCAATCCATCCTCCGGCCGGACCTCTCCTTCGTCCGGCGTATGCGCGTCGTGAACGACCATCTCTTCTGCGCGAGACGGACCGAGGGGATCGACGTCTACGATCTCGCGAACCCGGCGAACCCGGTGCGCGTCTGGCGGGGGAGAACACCGGAGACGGCGTTCGACCTCGCGGTGTTCGGCACGTATCTCGCCGAGGCGGACGGGAGCGCCTTCCGCATGTACCGCCAGGATTTCGTGAACGCGGATCAGACCGCGCCGAGCTACACGATCGGGATCCTCTCGAACCCCTTCGCGAACGCGTTTCTCGATTTCGTGATCGTCTCCTCCGAGGCCCTGATCGAAAAGCCGGAGGTCCGCTTCACGATGGGCGAGGTCGATACATCGCTCGCGGTCTTCCGCATCGACGTCGCCCGGAACGTCTACCGGGCCGTGTACCGGCTCGCCGAGACCGGCATCGGAACCGTGAGCGTCTCGGGCGAGGATCTCGCCGGAAACAAGTCGGACACGAGCAAGGAGTTCTCGGTCTCCTACGTCCGCGGATCAAAGGGGGGATCGATCTACTCCCCGTCCGGCAAGGTCGAAGTTCGGATTCCTCCGCGCGAGTCGGCGGGGGATTCCTACGTTCTCCTCACGAAGGTTGAGCGATCGGAGATTGAAAGCGAAACATCCTGCCCGCTTCCCGCTCCGGCCCTCGGTCCGTTCCGGCTCTCGCTCGGTGAGGCGGACGGGCCGGTCGCGGTGTTCGTCCGGGATGTCCCTCTCGATCCGGAGGGAAACGCGCCTTCCCTCTTCCGGATGGAGGGGGACGCGTGGATCCTCTCGGCGTCCGAGCACGACGCGGCGCGCGGCAGCCTGAGAGGCGCGCTCCCCGGCTCGTCGGTCTTTCTTCTCTCGCACGAGGCGTCCGCGCCGGCTCCGGCACTTCCCGCGCTTCGCCTCGAGCCGAACCGCCCGAACCCGTTCAACCCGAACACAACCCTCGTGTTCTTCCTCTCGAAAGAGGTCCGCGCGCGCCTCTCCATCTACGATCTCTCGGGGCGACTCGTGAGACACCTCGCGGACGGCGTCTTCCCGGCGGGGAGTCACGCGGTCGCGTGGAACGGCACCGACTCGTCCGGGCGCCGCGCGGCGAGCGGCGTCTACTTCGCGCGCGTCGAGGCGGCCGGCCTCTCCGAGACCCGCAAGATCGTGCTCTTGAAATAGAGTCCGCCGCCCTCCGAGCGGATGTGCGGGATGGAAGAGGAATGGATGGGGAGCGTTCCGACCCCCTCCATCCGTTCCGAAGGAAGATCTTCGATGGCGGTTCGCATGATCGTTCATGTTGCGATCTTCGCTGTGTCGGCTTCCTTCCTTCCGTTGCCGGTTCGCGCGAACATCTCCCTTGTCGCGAACCGAGACTCCAACGTGACCAACGCCCCGGACACCCTGCCGATCGGTTCGACGGATACGGTCGTCACCGGCGGGGAATATGAGAGTGCGCCGCCCAGCGGACCCACGAGCTTCTCGCGCGCGCTCGTGGTTCCCGACGAGGACGTTCTGTTCATTCATGGGGAGCGGAAAACAGGGGAGCTGGAGTGCACGTGGTCCATCGGGGGCCCCCTCGTCATCGATGGGCATCAGATACTCCCGGGCGAACCGGTGATCCTACCTGGATTCGAGGACTCCACTCTCGCACAGGAGTATGGGGGGGTCCCCTTCATCCGGGTCGAAAGGCAAGAGGGTGCGACCTGGCGCGAAGCCATCCTCGGCTGGATTCTCCGTACGGACCCTATTGTTGGACGGGTTGCGGAGGCCTACAGAATGACCTGGCACACCACCCGGTCGGAGAGTCTGTCGATGCGGGCGGCTCAGGACACGCTGGACGCGCTGAACGATACACTGATGGTGGAACCGGCCGGAAGGCTGGTATGGAGGAACGGGGACCTCTATTTTCCCTGGCGCGGACATCCGCCGGAGAGTGAAGGCCCCTTCGCCGAGTGGAGCCTGAAAGAGCCCCCGAAGGGTTTCCGTCCTGCCGAGTACAACCCGCCACCGTCGTACTCTCGCGCGGTCGGATATGTACGCACGCTCGCTGAGATCCTGGATCGATTCGGGCCCTCCCTCGTGATCGTGCCGCGCAACGCGGACCTCCAGGCCTTTGTGAGGCCCGGGATGACTGTGGAGGAATTCCGGGCGGCCTGCCTACAACAAATTCTCGACTCACGACCGGGCGATCTCCGAGAAGGTCGTATTCACGAGATTCCGCTCGCGGAAATCGTGGAGAAAGGAGGCATGGATCAATGACGACCGGCATGTTCCCCCTCCTTGTGGCCGCCATCCCGTGAGAAGCGGTGGCAAGCGCTCTCGGCCGCATCAACTCGCGGGTGAAGAGAGGAGACCCGCCGCGCGTGCCGGATCTCCACGAGACGGCTCTCCGCCCGAAAGACCTTGACGGAGAAGAGGTGGGCGCCTAAAATAAGCCTGCAGCTTGCCGCGCTCCGGGATCTCGACGGCGAACGATTCAACGCGCGTACGACAAGCGGCGGCGGGAATCGCGATCGCGTCCGCGGGCCTGCCTCGGTCTCCTTCATGGGTCCGCTCGCGCGGGAGGGATCGATATGTGGCTGGCGAAATGGATCGGCGTCTTGGCGATCGGGTCCTGGCTCTTCGTTCCGTGCGTCCACGGTGAGACCTATGTGGAGCTGGACGTGGACGGGATTCTCGGAAACGGACCGGATACGGTGGCCGCCGGCGTGGGCGACACGGTGCGGGTCGAGGTCTATGTGCATCACAACGTGCCGCAGGGTCGTCTCTGCCACGTGTGGGTGCCGCTGTGTGCAGAACAGGTCGTCCCGGATTCCATCGAGTTCTGGACGGAGCCGTGGGTGAACTACACAGCTCCCGCGGACACATGCCTGGGCTTGTACGGAAGCGATGTACCCAACTTCTGTGACAACCAGATCGATTCGCCCGTGCACCTTGCTTCCGCATGGTACGTGGTGGGGGGATGTCCGGGTACGGTACGGGTCGACGATCTCGATTCGTATTGGATCGATTCCGATTTCAACGCGGGGGCGTTCTCCGGTTCGATCCCCGTCTGGCTGTGCGCGGGGACTCCGACCGGGACTTCCGAGAGCTCCTGGGGGAGCATCAAAGTTCTCTTTCGGTAGACACTCGGTCTCGAACGCGAGTGCGTGGCAATCGGTGCCAGGCTCCGCAGTTCCGGCAGAATCGAGGAGATCCGTTGCACTGGATCGGTGCCATGGATCGGTGCCAGGCTACGCGAGTGGATCGGTGCCAGGCTACGGAACCCGAGTGAGATCCGTAGCCTGGCACCGAACCCGAGTGAGATCCGTAGCCTGGCACCGAAACCCAGGAGATCCGTAGCCTGGCACCGAAACCCTCTAAACCCTTGGCACCGAAACCCTGAGTGAGATCCGTAGCCTGGCACCGAAACCCTCCTGGCACCGAACCCCTCCTCACCGAAACCCTCCCGCTTGTCCTCTCCCGTGAGCCTCTGGTATGTTGATCCGGTCCGGCCGGCCGAGGTGCGGCCTGTTCCTTCCATCCATTCGGCGAGGGTTCCCGGCCCGACGCCGGTCGAGGGGGTCATGAATCGTCTTCGTTCGATCGTCCGAGTCGCTCCGCTCGTTCTTCTTGCGCTCGTGGCTCTTCTCGACGGTCCCTCCGGTCACGCGGCGGGAACGCTTCCGTCCTACGCTCCCGACGCGAACACGGAGAGGAGCGCGATCCCGGAAGCGTATCAATGGGATCTCCGCCTGCTTCTTCCGAGCGACGGAGCGTTCGACGCCGCGCTCGAGGAGGTGAACGCCGAGAGGGAGAAGCTCGGGCGCTTTCGCGGCCGGCTCGCCGATCCGCCCGCTCTTCGCGAGTGCCTCGACCTCTACTTCCGCGTGCGTCTCGCGACGAACAAGCTGACCCTCTACGCGAACCTCCGCTTCAACACGAGCCGCGGCTCGACCGAGGTTCAGGCGATGAACGACCGCGCGCTCCGAGCGATGAACGACCTGATGGCCGAGGCCTCGTTCATCCGGGGCGAGGTTCTCGCGCTGGACGACGGCGCGATCGCGCGCGCCTACACGAGGGAGCCGGGTCTCGGCGCGTACCGGACCTATCTCGAGGAGATCCGGAGGCGCCGCGCGCGCGTCCTCGGGCCGGAGGGGGAGCGCCTCCTCGCGCTCGCCGGCGACAACCTATGGGCGGAAATCGACCTGAACGAGCTTCCGTCGGATCACGAGAAGGCGTTCGACGCGATGCTCACCGACCTCCGGCTCCCCGCGATCCTCGACGAATCGGGGAAGGAGGTCCCGCTCACCTTCTCCAACTACCCGCTCTACCGGCGCTCGCCCGACCGCCGCGTGCGCCGCGACGCGGTCGAGGGGGTTTTCGGCGCCCTTCGTTCGTACGAGCACGTGCTCGCCGCCCTCCTCGCGGGGCAGGCGAACACCACGGTCTTCTTCGCCCGCGCCAGGGGCTACGAGCGCGCGCTCGACGCGTATCTTGACATGGAAAACATCGATCCCGCGGTCTACCACAACCTGATCGCGGCGGTTCGCGCGAACATCGGCCCGCTCCGCCGCTACGTCGAGCTCCGCAAGAAGGTGCTCGGCCTGGACGAGCTCCGCATCTACGATCTCTACACGCCGCTCGTCCCGGGGAAGGAGAGGGAGGTCCCCTACGAGGAGGCGATGCGCGTTCTTCCCGAGGCGCTCGCTCCTCTCGGCGAGGAGTACGGGAAGATCCTCGCCGCCGGCCTCGACCCCGCGAACGGTTGGCTCGATCTCTACCCGCACAAGGGGAAGGAGAGCGGCGCCTTCTCCGCGAGCGTCTACGGCGTGCACCCGTACGTGAAGATGAACTACCTGAACGGCTCGGACGATCTTTCCACGCTCGCGCACGAGTACGGCCACGCGCTTCACACGCATCTCTCGATGACGCACCAGCCCTATCCGACCGCGGACTACGCGAACTTCATCGCAGAGATCGCCTCGACGTGCAACGAGAAGCTCCTCTCCGACTACCTGCTCCGGAACACAACCGATAAAGAGGTAAAGCTCTCGATCCTGAACGATCTTCTCGAGAGCATTCGCACGACGATCTACCGGCAGACCCTCTTCGCGGAGTTCGAGCTCGCGGTGCACACGGCCGCCGAGAGCGGGATCCCGGTGACCGCGAGCCTGCTCGACGAGACCTACGCGCGGCTCGTCCGGGACTACTACGGGGAGGGCTTCACGCTCGGCGAGAACGACGGATTGGAGTGGGCCTACATCGGGCACTTCTACTATAAGTTTTATGTGTATACCTACGCGACCGGTCTCTCCTCCGGGATCGCGCTCGCCGAGAAGGTCCAGTCCGGCGATCCCGCGGCCCGCGAGGCCTACCTCGGCATGCTGAAGGCGGGGTCCTCGAAGCCCCCGCTCATGCTGCTGAAGGAGGCGGGCGTCGATCTCACGAAGCCGGAGGCGATCGAGGCGGCGGCCCGCCTGATGGACCGCACGATCACCGAGATGGAGAAGCTCCTCGGCCTCTGACGCGGCTCCGCTTCGCGAGGGGGGCGGCGCGGGGAGAACGCCTGGAACGTCCGGCGGAACGGCGGGATCCACATGGGAAAGCCGACGGAGATCGAGGGGACCCTCGAGCGGATCGTCTTCCAGAACCCCGAGAACGCGTGGACCGTGGGCCGGGTGCAGGACGAGGCGGACGGCCGCCTCGTCAGCGTCGTCGGGCGGCTCCCCGGCGTCTCGGTCGGCGAGTCGCTTCGACTCAAGGGGAAGTGGGTCTTCAACCCGCGGTTCGGCGAACAATTTGAGATTGAAACCTTCGAGGTTCGTCCGCCTGCGACGGCGGGAGGGATCGAGCGCTATCTCTCCTCGGGCCTCGTCAAGGGGATCGGCCCTGAGATGGCGAAGCGGATCGTCGAGCGCTTCGGGGCGGAGGCGCTCGGCGTCATCGACGAGGAACCGGAGCGCCTTCTCGAGGTGGATGGGATCGGTTCGAAGCGCCTCGCGATGATCCGCGAGGGGTGGGGAGAGCAGAAGAGCGTCCGCGAGGCGCTCGTCTTTCTCCATCAGCTTCCGATCGGCCCCGCGCTCGCCGCCCGCATCTACGAAACCTACCGGGAGCACACGGTGCGCCGCGTACGAAGCGATCCCTACGCGCTCGCGGACGAGGTGTGGGGCGTCGGCTTCCAGACGGCGGATCGGATCGCCGAGGCGCTCGGCATCGACAAGAACTCCCCGCGACGGGCGGAGGCCGGCGTTCTCTACACGCTCGGACAGCTCTCGCAGGCTGGGCACGTCTGCTATCCGAGGGAGGAGCTCGCGCGCGCCGCGGCCGGCTTTCTCGGTCAGGAGGAGGAGGTCGCCGAGGCGGCGATCCAGAGGCTTCTCGAGGCCGGCTCGGTCGTCTCCGAGGAGATCGACGACGGGCCCTCTCTCGTCTACCGAACGGAGATGCTCGACGCCGAGGAGGGGGTCGCGGCGGCGATCCGCGCGCTTCTCTCGGTTCCGGCCGTCCGGCGGATCGACTCGCGCGCGGCGCTCGCTTGGCTCGAGAAGGCGTTCGATTTTCCTCTCGGCGAGGAGCAGAAGGTCGCGGTCGAGGCGGGGGTCGAGGAACGGGTCGTCGTCGTCACCGGAGGACCCGGCACCGGAAAGACGACGCTCGTCCGTTCGCTTCTCTCGATCCTCGAGCGGGCGGGGGAGGAGGTCTCCCTCGCGGCGCCGACAGGACGCGCCGCGAAGAAGCTCGAGGAGGCGACCGCGCGCCCCGCCCGCACGATCCACCGTTTGCTCGAGTTCGATCCGCGCACCGGCCTCTTCGGGCGGAACGAGGAGAACTCCCTCACCTCGTCAACTGCGATCATCGATGAGGTCTCAATGGTCGATATCCTTCTCATGCGGCATCTCCTCGCGGCGCTCGCCCCCGGCTCGCGTCTCGTTCTCGTCGGCGACGTCGACCAGCTCCCCTCGGTCGGCCCGGGGAACGTCCTCCGCGATCTGATCGACTCGGGGCGCGTGCGCACCGTCCGCCTCACCGAGATCTACCGCCAAGCGCGCGAGAGCCGGATCGTCGTGAACGCCCACCGCGTGAACGAGGGGCGGATGCCCCTCTTCGAGGAGGACGCGTCCGATTTCCGCCTCGTCGAGATCGAGAGCGGCAAGGATGCGCTCGCGTGGATCAAGCGGTTCCTCGCCGAGGAGATCCGGGAGCGGCACGGCCTCGATCCGGTTCGCGACGTGCAGGTGATCGCCCCGATGCACAAGGGGATCGCCGGCGTGACGAACCTGAACCGCGAGCTTCAGGCGCTCCTGAACCCGCGGGGGGAGGAGATCCGGCGGGACGAGAGAATCCTCCGGATGGGGGACAAGGTGATTCAGCTTCGAAACAACTACGAGCTCGACGTGTTCAACGGAGACGTCGGGCGGATCACGGCGATCGATTCGGAGGAGGAGGAGCTCGAGGTCTTCTTCGGCAACCGGCGCGTTCGTTATCCGTTCAACCATCTCGACGAGCTGACGCTCGCCTACGCGGTCTCGGTTCACAAGTCGCAAGGGAGCGAGTACCGGGCGGTCGTGGCCCCCCTTCTCGGCGAACACTTCCCGATGCTCCAGAGGAACCTCCTCTACACGGCGATCACGCGTGGGCGGGAACTCGTCGTGCTCCTCGGATCGCAGCGGACGATCGGCGCGGCGGTCCGGAACAACCGGATCCGCCACCGCTACTCGTTCCTCGCGCATCGCCTCCGCGGCGCCGCGGGCCGGGGGGAGACGTGAGAGAAGCGGCGGGGAATGAGCGGGCGCGGCTTCGCGGTGGGGGGGACCGCGCGCTTCTCCTCCTCGTCTCGTGTTTCCTCCTTCTTCGCCTCGCGACGCTCGGCGTTCTCCCTCTCTTCGACGCGACCGAGAGCCGCTACGCGGAGATCGGGAGGGAGATGGCGGTCTCGGGGAACTGGGTCACGCCGACCCTTCACGGAGGCGAGCCGTTCTGGGCGAAGCCCCCGCTCCACTTCTGGATGACCGCGCTCGCGATGCGGATCTTCGGCGCGACCGAATGGGCGGCCCGCCTCCCGAGCTTCCTCGCGGCGCTCGGGACGCTACTTCTCACGGCTGCCCTCGGCCGCTCGCTCTTCGGCCGGAGCGCGTCGCTCCGTGCAGCCGTCCTTCTCGGATCGAGCGGCCTCTTCTTCCTTCTCGCCGGGACGGTCCTCCTGGACGTCACCTTCGCCTTCGCGACCACGGGAGCGCTCGGTGCGTACCTTTTGCACGTGAAGGAACCGGGCCGGAGGCGCTTCGGGCTTCTCGTCTTCTTCTTCCTCGCCCTCGGGCTTCTCGCGAAGGGACCGGTCGCGGCGGCGCTCGTTCTTCTCGCGATCGGAGCGGACGCGGCCTTCCGGCGGAGCGCACGCGCTCTCCGCGCGCTCCCTTGGCTCCCCGGGATCGGGATCCTGCTTCTCGTCGCCGGGCCGTGGTATCTTCTCGCCGAACGGGCGACCCCCGGCTTCTTGCGCTATTTCTTCATCCATGAACATTGGCTTCGTTATCTCCACAAGGAGTACGGGGATCTCTACGGCCACGGGCATGTCTCCCCTTACGGTCTCGTGTGGGGCCTCGCTTTTCTCGCGTTCCTGCCTTGGACGCCTGCGCTCTTCGGCGCGGCGCGCGGGGCGCTCCGCCGCCGGGGGAGCGGCGCGGGCGATCCTGCGGGCACGTGCCTTTGGATCGCGGCGCTCGCGCCTCTCGTCTTCTTCACCTTCTCGCGCTCCCTCTCGCTTCCGTACGTTCTCCCCTCGCTCCCCTTCCTCGCGCTCCTTCTCGCGAGGGAGGAGGCGGAGGGGAGGGGAGCGGTCCCGAGGAGGTCGCTCCTTCTCGCGCCCGTTCTCTTCCTCGGCGGGGTGATCTTCACGTTTCAAGAGTTTGGTGTCTCCGCGGGCGCGGGAGCGGCGCTCGTCGCGGCGGCGGCGGGGGTCTTTCTCCTCGCGCTCGGGGCCACGCGCTCGAAGAGGCCGATGGCGCGGCTCGCGGCCGGCGTCTCTCTCGTTCCGCTCTTTCTTCTCGCGGCCTCTCTCGGGCTTCCTGGGTCGATCGCGGAGACGAAGTCGACGCGGCACCTCGCGGAAACGATCGCGGGTCTCGGCGCGGACACGGGGGAAACGGTTCTCTTCCACGGGGGGATCCCGCTCTCGGCGGAGTTCTATCTTCGCGGAAGGGTCGCGCGGTTCGATCCGAGCGCGGACGGGACGGGAGGGGATGTCGGCCCGGCCCGCGACCGGATCCTCGTTCTCCGAGAGGGGAGGGAGAGAGACTTGCCTCTCGAGCTTCTCGAGAGGCTCCGGCCGGCCGGCGCGAGCGGCCGCCACCGGGTCTATCGGCTTCCCGCGCGATCCGCGCCGGAAGGCGGGGGGGAGGAGGCGCCGTGAGCACGATGAGCCGAGAGCGCGCGAGGGGAACCGCCCGAGCGCGCGGGTTTCTCGAACGACAGGCGAAGAGACTTCGTCTTGAGGAGGCGCTCTTCCTCTTTCTCTTCGTTCCCTCGACGATCGTGACCGTCTGGGCGAACGTCTCGCTCGCCCGCTCCGGGATGTCGTCGAGGCGCGTAGAAGGGGGGCTTCTTCGCCTCGCGATCGTGATCGCGGTAGGGTTCGCGCTCCTTCTTCTCGAGAAGGCGCGGCGGTCCGACGCGCGGCCCCGCTTCCTCGTCGGGATCGCCTCGTTCCTTCGCACGATGCTCCCCTTCGCTCTCTGCTCGGCGGTCTACACGAACCTCCACGACACGGTCCGCTTCATCAACCCGAACGACATTCATGACGTTCTCGTCGCGATCGAAGAGCGGATCTTCGGTCTTCAGCCGGTCGTGTGGGCGGAGCAGTTCATCACGCCGCTCCGGACCGAGTTCTTCAGCGCGTTCTACACGAACTTCTTTCTCGTCGCACCGTCGGTCGCGATCGTCCTCTGGTTCTCCCGGAAGAGGAGGGAGGCGCGCGAGTCGCTTCTCGGGGTCACGCTCTGCTTCTACACCGGCTATGTCCTCTACGTGATCTTCCCCGCGGCGCCGCCGAGGCTCTACCTCGAGTCGCTCGGCGCGTTCACGGTGACGCTCGAGGGGGGCGCGATCACCGACTTTCAGCGAGCGCTTCTCGACATGCTCCCGAACCACGCCTCGCGCGCGGCGTTTCCGAGCCTCCACACGGCGGTGAGCCTCGTGAGTCTCTATTACGCGTGGCGCCACGCGCGGCGGTTCTTCCCGATCCTCCTCTTCTTCGTCATCAGGCTTTTCGCCTCGACCGTCTATCTCCGGCACCACTACGTGGTCGATCTGATCGCGGGGGCGTTCCTTCTTCCGTGGACCGCGTGGGCGACGCCGCGGCTCGACCGGTGGTGGTCCCGCTGGACGGGGAGAGTTCCGGAGTTGTAGGAGCGTTGACATCGCGCGCCGGGCATTCTAGATTCATGGAGACGAGATCGCATCCTACCGGACGGATCCTCGGATCGCGAAACCAACGAAAGGAGACCGAGCGGATGGCTTCGGAGCACGTGATGGAGGTATCGGACAGCGAGTTCCAGGAGAAGGTCGTTTCTTCTGCGACGCCGGTGATCGTCGACTTCTGGGCGCCCTGGTGCGGGCCGTGCAAGAAGGTCGGTCCGGTCCTCGACGAGGTCGCCTCCGACTATCAGGGGAAGGTGAAGATCGCGAAGGTGAACGTGGACATGAACCCGAAGGTCGCGGGGAGCTTCGGCATTCGGAGCATCCCGACGATCCTCTTCTTCAAGGACGGCGAGGTCGTCGACCAGCTGATCGGCGCGTACCCGAAGAAGGACATCGTCGCGCGCGTCGACCGGATCCTCGGGTAGGACGGGTCTCGAAGGCTCGGCTTCCTTCGCGCCGCTTCGCGATCTCCGCGGGCTCGGCCGCTTCCGCCGGCCGGGCTTTTTTTGTCTGGACTTCGCCCGCCGGCCGTTCCTATCCTGGCGCGGAAGCCGCTTCGATCGGGAGGGAGGTTCGCTCGTGCGCACGCTCGCGGAGCTCGAACGGATCGCGTCCGCGTGCGTTCTCTGCCCTCTCGCGGAGACGCGGTCGCATGTCGTCTTCGGAACGGGGAACCCCGAGGCGGATCTGATGCTCATCGGGGAGGCGCCCGGGCAGAAGGAGGACGCGACCGGAATCCCCTTCGTCGGGCAGGCGGGGATGCTCCTCGACAAGACGCTCGAGAAGGTCGGGCTCCGGCGCGAGGAGATCTACATCGCGAACGTCCTCAAATGTCGCCCGCCGGAGAACCGCGACCCTCTCAAGGAGGAGATCGACCTCTGCCGGCCGTATCTCGACGAGCAGATCGCGATCCTCGCTCCCCGCGTGCTCGCCCCGATGGGGAACCACGCGGCGAATCTCTTCTCCTCGAAACGGCTCTCGATCACGAAGGCGCACGGCAAGATGTTTGCGTATAAAGGAATCGCGGTGATCCCGATCTACCATCCGGCGGCGATCCTCTACAACCGGACGCTGGAACCGGCTCTCGTCGAGGACTTCCAAGAGATCGTCCGGTTCCTCCGGAGCGGCGCGCGGGCCGCCCGGGAAGCGGACCAGCTCTCCCTCTTCTGAGATGGAAGGCCTTCCCGCACTCTTCGTCTTCTCCGCGGGGCTGATCGTCGGGAGCTTCCTCAACGTCTGTATCTCTCGGCTTCCAAGAAACCGCTCGATCATCCGTCCGCCCTCCGCGTGCCCCGCCTGCGGGGCGAGGATCCGGGCGCGCGACAACATCCCCGTCCTCGGGTGGCTCCTTCTCCGCGGGCGCTGCCGCGACTGCGGCGCTCGGATCTCGCCGCGCTATCCGATCGTCGAGCTCGGGACCGGGCTTCTCTTCCTCGTCGTGTGGAACCGCTTCCCGCACGACGCGACGATCGTCTTCCCGCTCTTCTACGCGTGCGCGCTCCTCGTGATCCTCTTCACCGATCTCGATCTCCAGATCATCCCGGATTCGATCTCGCTTCCGGGAATCCCGCTCGGCCTCCTCTACCGCGGTTGGATCGGGGGAGCGTGGCTCGACTCGCTGATCGGGCTCGCCGTCGGCGGAGGGAGCCTCTGGCTTCTCGGCGAGGGGTACTATCGGCTTCGAAAGCGCGAGGGGATGGGCGGGGGGGACGTCAAGCTCGCCGCGATGATGGGCGCGTTCCTCGGATGGAAGCTCGTCCTCGCGGTTCTCTTCCTCTCGTCGCTCGTCGGCGGCCTCTTCGGGATCGCTCTCATCGTTCTCCGCAAAGGGAAGGGGACGACGCCGATCCCCTTCGGCGTCTTCCTCGCTCCAGTCGGTTTCCTCGCGCTCCTCTGGGGCGAGGCTTGGATCGCTTGGTATCTCGGGCTGGGCTCCTGACCATCCACCCGTAGCGTCCTTCTTGCGCGCGCCCCGTCCGAGAAGACATAGGCGGGTCTCCGTCCGATGGAAACGAACCGTCGGCCCCTACGCGCGGAGCCCGATCCCGACGAAGAAGATCTCGACGCTTCTCTCGCGCGAGCTCTTCGGCTTCGACTCGACGAGGCGGTCGAACGAAGGGCGGGCTTCCGCGCGAAACGACTCGATCTCCTCCCCCTGGAAGACCTTGCAGACCCAGGAGCCGCTGGGCCGGACGGTCGCAAGAGCGAGCGCAAGCGACCGCCGGGCGAGCGCGACCGAGCGGGCGTGGTCGGCGAAGGGGACGCCGGTCGTCTTGGGCGCCGCGTCGGAAAGAAGAACATCGAACGAGGGAGCGATCGCGAGAAGCTCCTCGGGCCGGAGGGAGAGGATGTCCGCGCGGAGGACGCGCACGTGATCGGGGAGCGCGACCCGCACCTCGTCCCGATCGACGCCGACGACGAGCCCCCCCGGGCCGACCCGCTCCGCCGCGTACTGAAGCCAGGATCCCGGCGCGCATCCAAGATCGATGACGCGGAAGCCCGGACGGATCAGACGGTGCTTCCGGTCGATCTCCTCGAGCTTATAGAGGGAACGGGCGGCGTAACCTTCCCGCTTCGCGCGACGAAAAAAAAATCCTTTGGTTCGAAACGGTTCACACCTTAACCTCCGCGAGCGCCTTCGCCGCCTCCTCGGGCGTTTTCGCGCGGAGGAGGGCCGCCTGGACCTCGGGCTGTTTCAGGATGCGGACCATCGTCGCAAGCGCCTGGACATGAGCGGTCGTGGCGTTCTTCGGGGAGACCAACAGGAACACGAAACGGCTCGGGCGGCCGTCGAGCGCTCCGAAATCAATCCCGTCCTGCGCGAGGGCAAAGGCGGCGGCCGGCTTCTCGGTCCCCTCGCTCCGGCAATGGGGAACGGCCACTCCCTGCTCGAGCCCGGTCCCCTTCTCCTTCTCGCGGTCGATCACGTCGGCAAGGACCTTTTTCGGCGAGCGGAGGAGGTCCCTATCGGACAAGAGGGAGACCATCTCCCGGATCAGGTCGAACTTCTTCTTCGCCTTCGGGTTCAATAGGATCGTATGGGAATCGAGCAGCTCGTTGATCTTCAATCGGTTATTCTCGGGTTCCAGCGGTTGAGCGCGGGCCGACCGCCTGATACACTCCCCTGTCGGACACTCGGGTGATGGTAAGCGTCTCTTGCCCGGATGGCAAGGCGGATCTCTGAAGAGGAGCGCGGTGGGAAGGCGAACGGCAAGCGTTCTCTCGGCGGTTCTCTCCCCGCTTTCCCCGTTTCTCGCCGGAGCCGGCTGGGCGCTTCTTCTCCTCGCGGCGGTCCGGCTGAACCGCCCTCTCTACGGACCGTCGCTCTCCACCGCTCTCCTTCCGGCGGGGCTCTTCGCGGCCGGCGTTCTCGCCGGGCTTCTCCTCGGGCGCGGGAGCCTGCGAGGGGCCGGGCTCCGCCTCGCCCCCGCGGCGCTCGCCCTCCTTCTCGCGCTCTTCCCGTTCGTTTCCGGGCTCGCGGAGCCGTCCGGGCTCGCGGCGCGCGTTCTCTTCGCCGTTCTCGTCCTCGCTGCGGGGTTCTTCATCGGCCGGGAAGCCGCCCCTGGGGCGCCTCGAGCCGTCTCGATCGCGCTCTTCGGCGGCTCCATCGGCGTGTTCGCCGGGAGCGCGGCTCTCGTCCCCAGGTTCGGAGAGGGCGCCGCCGCGGTCGGGGCTCTTCTTGCGTTCGCCTTCGCGCGGGCTTGCGGGGAAGGATCCTCGCTCATCCGGTCGGCTTCGGAAGACGAGGAAGACGCGGAGCGTCCCGGCCTCACCGGCCTGGCGGTCGCGTGTCTCGTCGGCCTCTCGCTCCCCCTCGTCTTCGTCGGGTGGGGACGAACGCTCGATCTCCTGATCGGACCGACCTTCCGCGCGACCGGGTTGCTCGCGGCGGTCGCGCTCCTCGGGATCTCGCTCGGGAGCCTCGCCGCGCGCGCGCGCGCTGGCGGGGGCATCCCGCGCTCCCCGGCAGCCTTCGCGGCGGGGCTCGTCGCCCTTCTTCTCCTTCTTTTCACGGCGATCTCGGCGCGCCTTCCGTATCTCTTTCTTCGGGTCATCGAGGGGGACCCGGGGGACCCGGGGCGGATCCTCCTCGGGCGTCTTCTTCTCGTGGGGATCGCGGTCTTCCCTTGCGCCGCGGCGGTGGGGTGGCTCGGAGGGCTCCTGTTGAAGCCGTGGGGGGAGGGGGCGTCCGAGCGGGAGGCTCTCCGCCGGCTTCTGATCGCGGGCGCGGCGGGCGCGGCGGCGTCCTTGCTTCTTTCCCCGTCGCTTCTCCCGGCCGTCGGGATCCGAGGGCTTCTCCTCGCGGGCGCGGCGTTCCAGACGACGGCCGGCCTCGCCCTCCTCGCCGGGAGCCGCTCCCGTCTTCGCGTGCGGATTCCGCTCGCCGCCGCGCTTCTTCTCCTCCTCGTCGTGGTCCTCGCGAACCCTCCCCGCTGGAGACCGAGCCTTCTCAACACCGCGGTTTTCCGCTACGCCCGTCTCTACGAGGAGATCGATGAGGAGGGGTTCCTGAGGACGTATTCGGTCCTCCCCTCGTTCTACAAGGAGGGGGCGCACGTGACCGTTCTGGTCACCGGCGCGCCCGGGAGCCGCTTTCTCGCCTCGAACGGGGTCGTCGAGGTCTCCGACCGCGATCACCTGTCGGTTCCGCTCTTGTCCGGCCGGCTCCCGCTTCTCCTACGCCCGGCGACGCGGAGCGTCTTCCTTGCGGGCGCGGAGGCGGGGATCGCCGCGGGCGTCCTCCTCTCCGGAAGCGTGGAGGAGGTCCTCTCTCTGGACGCCGAACCGGCGCACCTCGAGGCGATGCGCTCTTTCACGCGGGCGAACCGGCAACCCTGGAACGATCCTCGCTTCCGCTTCCGGAAGGGGGATCCGCGGGCGGCGCTCGCGGGCGGCTCGGCGCGCTACGACCTCATCGTATCCGAACCTTCCATCGTGTGGGACCGGAACGCGGCGCACCGAACCACCGAGGAGTTCTACCGGCTCGCGGCCGCGCGCCTCCGCCCGGGCGGAGTCTTCGCCGGATCGATCCCGCTCGTCGGTCTTCGCGAAGAGCACCTCCGCTCGCTCCTCGCGGCGTTCCGCTCCGCGTTCCCGCACGCGCTCGGGGTCGAGGCGCCGCGTCCCGGCGCGCTCATTCTTCTCGGGAGCAACGAGCCGCTCGTCTTCCGCGCGGCGGACCTACTCGCTTCCTGGGGAGAGATCGCGACGCGCACCGACCTCCTCGGGGCGAAGGTCCGATCGGTTCACGAGCTCGTCGCCGCTCTCCGGGTGGACGGGGAGGCGATCGATTCATACATCAACAATGCCCGGCCCAATCGGGACGCCCGCGCCTACGTCGAGACGGACGCCGAGGACCTCGCCGCGGCCCTCGACGGAGGGCGCCTCGCGGCGAGCCTCCGGGCGCTTCACTTCGACGCGGAGCGCGTTCTCGACTACGACGGGCTTTCCCGGGAAGTGACGGGGTTCTTTCGGCTCGAGGTCGCGCGGGCGTTCCGGAGAAGCCGCCACGGAGCGGGAGGTCTCCTGTGGGCGAGGCGGGCGTACGAATCGGACCCGTCCGGCCCCGCGGCGGAGTCCTACGCGCATTTCCTCAAGGAGGAAGCGGGGGATCTCGACTCGGCGATCGCGGTTCTTCGGGCCGCTCGCGAGTCCCGCCCCGACGACCTCGTGGTGATCCGCGCGCTCGCGGACGATCTCTTCACCGCCCGGCGGTTCGAGGAGTGCGACCGCCTTCTCACGGAGGCGATCGACGAAGGGAAGGAAGACGCGTGGTTCTATGTCGTGCGAGGGAAAGCCAGGCTAGGTCTCAAGCAGCACGAGCGCGGGCTCCAAGATCTTCTCGCCGGCAAGGAGCTCGATCGTTTACAGGACAACAGTGGCGATATTAATTATTTTCTCGCGATGGCGCACAAGAACCTCGGGAATCTCGAGGAGGCGCAGAACCACCTCTCCCGCACGATCGCCAGGAACCCGAGGCATCTCTACGCGAAGCTGGAAATCGGGGAGAACAAGCTTCTCCTTGGAACGATCGACCGCGCGGCGTTCGAGTCGGAGTACCTGGTCCCCTTCAACCGCGCGCGCGCCGAGACCCTCGTCGCGGAGGCGGAGGAGCGGCTGTACGAGCCGCAACACGCCAAGACCGTTGAGAAGAACCTGAACGCGGTGGTGAACACGACGCCGCGCCACTACGGCGCCTACCTCCTGCTCGCCGAGTTCTACCACCGGACGGGGATGCCCGCGAAGGAGCGCGAGGCGCTCGAGCGGATGATCGCCGAGTTCGGCCCGAGGCCGGAGGTGGTCGGCCCGATCAAGGAGTATCTTCGCCGGACGGGGGGAGAAGGACGCGTGCGCGCCTACGGGAAGCTCCTACGGTAATTCCGCGATCCCCGCGAAGAGATCGTTCTCCCTCTCCGCGGGACGCGGGAGGCGCGTGTCGGAAAGAACGAAGAACTCCTCCCGGGTGGCCTCGCGGAAGTCGCCGAAGATCCGGACAAGCTCTTCGTAGAACTCGATCTGCGTCTCGTGGCGCCGAATCGCCTCCAGCTTCCTCTCCATCGCCGCGGGCGGGATCGCGAGGACCGCTCCGATCTCCTCGTCCGCGACCGGGACGAGCCGTCGTCCTCGGTAGAGGGGAACCTTCGATCGCGGGATCGCCCACTCGTAGAGCTTGAGAGGCCCTTCCGCGCCTGCCCGGCGAAATGCTTCCTGCGTGAAGCAAGCGACCGCGACGTGGTCGGGATGACCCGAGACCCCGAGCCGGTGGAAGGTGAGAACGACCTGGGGGCGGTGGGCGCGGATCTCCTCGAGCACCGCCCGAACCCCCTCCTCCTCCGGAACCTCGGATAGGCGGCGGTCCGGAAGCCCGAGGATCCGGTGGCCGGCCGCTCCGAGCGCCTCGGAGGCGCGCGCCGCTTCGACGCGCCTCCGCCGGCAGAGCTCCTCCCGCGGAAGGTCCTTCGAGATCCCGATCGTCCCCGCTTCTCCGCACGTGAAGAAGAGAAGACGGACCTCGGCTCCATCCAGCGCGGCGCTGGCGAGCGCGCCCCCCGGACCGTACGATTCGTCGTCCGGGTGCGCGAAGACCCCGAGAAGCACGCGCCGTGTTCGCCGTTCGCGGTTCATGACAGGCGGAGAGCGTAGGAGAGACGATCCCGAGCGTCAAGGCCGCGAGTCTTGACCGCGGCCGGCGTCCGGCTTATACTCCGCATCCGAGGAGAGCGATGGCGGAAGAAGCGATCCCGCACCGCGGCCAATTCATTGATACATTAAAAGAAGGGGACCGGGTCACGGAGCACTACCGCGTCCTCCGGAAGAGCGTGAAGATCTCGAGGACCGGGGAGCCGTATCTCGACATCGATCTCGGGGACCGGACCGGCAGCCTCACCGCACGCCTCTTCCAGCCGCGCCACTCGGCCGGGGACACCGTGCAGGCGTTCGCCGATCTCTTCCAGGTGGGCGACGTCATCCGCGTGTCCGGGCGCGTGGATCTCTTCCAAGGAAAGCCGCAGATGATCCTCGACAAGCTTCGCCTCTCGCGCGAGGACGAGGTCGCCCCCGCGCTCTTCGAACGGGCGAGCGAGCGGCCGCTCGACGAGATGGAGAAGGAGCTCCGCGCGGCGTTCGAGGCGATCGAGGATCCGATGCTCCGCGCGGTGGTCGTCCGCGTCTTCGAGGATCCCGCCTTCTACCGGCGCTTCCTCGACGCGCCCGCCGCGACTCGGCTCCACCACGCCTACCGGCACGGTCTTCTCGAGCACACGCTCTCGTTGCTCCGCGCGGCGGAGAGCCTCCGCGCATGTTACCCCGACCTCGACTGGGATCTCGTCCGCGCGGGGGTGCTCCTTCACGACATCGGAAAGACCGAAGAGCTCGGCGAGCGCGCGGGAGAGGAGTACACGATCGACGGAACGCTCGAGGGGCACGTCTACCTCGGCGCGCGGCGCCTCGAGCGCGCGATCGATTCGATCGAGGGCTTCCCGGAGGAGACGAGGAGGCTCTTGCTCCACCTCGTCCTCAGCCATCACGGGGAGAGGGAGTTCGGCGCGCCGATCGAGCCGGCGACGCGCGAGGCGGTCTTTCTTCACCAGCTCGACAACCTCGACGCCAAGCTCGCCAACGCCCGCGAGACCCTCGCCGCCGATCGAAACGGCGGCTCCGCGTTCACCGATCGCTGGGCCTCCGGCGCCGTCGGGCGCCGCTACTACAAGGGAGCGCCCAAACCCGCCGCGGAGAAGGATGCGCCGGGAGAGTAGCCGCGTCGTCCTCCTCACCGGGAGGACCGGCTCGGGGAAGACGCGCCGGATCGCGGATCTCTTTCGCTCGAGGGGAGGAGAGACTCCCGGGCGGGGCGCCCTCGTTCTTCTTCCGGACCGCGGGGCGGCGCGCGAGCTTCGCCTGCAATTACTTCATCAATCAACTATCGACGGCTTCTTCGATTCGGGGATCACGACGTTCGAGGACTTCGCCGCGAGCCTTCTCGGCGTCGGCCGCGAGGAAACGGCCGCCCCCGAGGAGGAGTCGCTTCTTCTTCTCGCGCTCGCTCCGGAATGGCCGGGGCCCCTCGCCGCGCGCGCGTCGTCCCCCCGTTTCCGCGGGGCGTTCCTCCGCTGGGCCTCCGAGCTTCGCGCGCTCGGCCTGGGGGGGGAGGAGATCCGCGCGCTCGCGGGCGCCCTCCCCGGTCCGGAAGGACGCCTCGGTCTTCTCGCGGAGGCGGCCGATCGGCTCCGCCGCGCGGAGGAAGAGAGAGGGCTCCTCTTTCGAGAGGACCTTCCGCGCCGAGCGGCGCGGGCGATCGAGAACGGCTCTCTCCGCTTTTCCCCGCCCGATGTCTTGCTCGTCGACGGGTTCCACCATCTCACCCCGGTTCGTCTCGATCTCCTCGCGGCGATCGCGCGGCGAACGCCCGAGGTCTTCCTCACGCTTCCGGCGGCGGATCCGCGGGATCCGTGGGCGGGGAGGATGATCGAGAGAACGCACTCGGCCCTGATGGAAACCCTCGCGCCGATCGAGGAGGAGATCCCCGGCGGCGACGATCCGCCTCCGCCCGTCTTTCTCGGAGGGGCCGACCGGCGCGAGGAGATCGAGCGGATCGCGCGGGAGATCCTCCGTCTCGCACGGGAGGAGGAGAAGAAGCCTGGCGACGCGCTTCTCCTCTTCCGGGACGTCGCGCCGTACCGGAGCGTCGTCGAGGATGTCTTCGATCACTATCGGATCCCGTTTCGAGGGCGCTTCCAAACGGGAGCCGCCTCCACCCCGCCGGGGAGATCCCTTCTCGATTGCGTCCGACTTGCGCGGGAAGGGGCGACGCGGGCATCGGTCGATTCATGGCTCAAGAATCGGATGTTCGATGTCGATCCGGACCTCGCCGATCGCGCGGTCGCCGGTTGGCGCGCGACCCCCGAGCCCCGGGACGAGGAGGCGCTTCTTGTCGAGGTCGCCGCGTTCGATCGGGGGTTCGCGACCGAGCGGGTGGAGCCGCTCGTCCGCTTCGCGCGCGAGATGCGGGAGGCGCGGGGGGGCGAGGCGATCCGCGCGCTTCGCGAAGCGTGGCTCGAGTGGATCGACCCCTCGCTCCGGGAGTCCGCCTTCCCCGTGAGGGACCGTCCGCTCGTCGGGGCGTCGGTCGTCCGCCTCGTCGATCTTCTCGACCGGCTCGAACGCTCGTTCGGTCGGGAAGCGCGTTTTCGAGAAGCGCCGGCGGCCGAGATCCTCGAACGCGCGCGGGAGGAGATCGCGCGGGCGCGCGTTTCGTACGCCGCCGGGAACGGAGCGGGCGTTCGCGTGGACGATTTCCGGCACGGCCAGAACCTCCGCGCGCCGGTCGTGTTCGTCGCGGGGCTCGAGGCGTCCCTCTGCCCGCGCCCGTACGATCCCGGTGCGTTCTGGAACGAGGGGGATAGGGAGCGGCTGAACGCGAGCGGGCAGCACCGCGTTCCGGACCGCGCGTTCCACGCCGACGAGGAGCGGTTTCTCTTCCGGCGCGCGTGCGAGCGGGGGACGGAGCTTCTCTATCTCACCGCTCCCGGATTTCAACCGGGAGGAAAGGCGTGCGCGGAGTCCCTCTTCCGTCAGGAGATGAGGAGCGAGTGGGCGGAGCGCGCCCGCGAGGATCTCGGCGGCACCGAGCGCTTCGCGTCGGAGCGCGCGATCGTCGCGGCGCGGGATCTCTTCCCATTCCTCGCCTCGCGCGCCGATCCGGCGGAACGGGACCTCAAGGGGATCGCGCTCGCGGCGGCGCTCCTCGCCCGATCGGGAAACGAGCCGCCCGATCCTCCCCGTTCCTTTCTCGAACCGGTGTCGATGTCCGCCGTGCGCCCGTTCCGCGCGTGGCTTCGCCGGCGCGCCGAATGGTCGGTGACCGAGCTCGAGGACTTTCAGGCATGCCCCTTCCGCTATCTCGCGAAGCACGTCTTTCGTCTTCGCGAGACGGAGGAGAGCGCGGAGTACGCCCTTCCCGTCGTCTCCGAAGGGGAGGCGATCCACCGCGCCCTCGAGGCGGCCGTCCCGAACGATTGCGATGTCAAGGAAATCCTCCCGCGGTGCTTCGAGGAGGCGCGCGGCGCGTTCCCGGAGAGGATCGGGCATCGTCTCGCGGAGGAAGAACTTCGGGAGAACTTGATCGCGCTTCTCGATGAGGATGCCGCCTTTCGGCGGGAGCACGGTTGGATGCCGGACGCGTTCGAGTTCCGCTTCGGACGCGCGGAGAAGCGTCCGGTCGAGATCGCGGGAGGGCTTCGCATCCGGGGGAGGATCGACCGGCTCGATCGGTCGCTCGGCGGGCGTGTCCTCGTCGTCGACTACAAAAGGAGCGGGCGCGGGGGCCGCGCGGAGCTCGAGCGCGGGCTTCGCGAGGAGCGGAATCTCGCGCTCCCTCTCTACGTGCTCGCCGCGGCGGAGCGGACCGGCATGCGCCCGGCCGGAGCGTTTCTTCTCTCCGTGCGCGAGGGACGGCGCGTCGGCTTCTACGACCTCTCGCTCGCGGGCGAGGGGATCGTTCCCGATCCGAAGAAAGCGCGTGCCTCGGCGGCGCTCGAGGAAGAGGATTTCGCGGAGAGACTTCGCCGCGCGGCCGCCGTCGCGCGCGAGGCGGCGGAGAGCGTGCGGAAGGGGAGCTTCCCGGTCGAGCCGGCGGACGAGAAGGTGTGCGACTCGCTCGGGTGCCCGTATGGGGATCTCTGCCGCGTCGTGCTCGCCGCGCGCGAGGAGGAGGGAGGGGAAGAGGAATGACCGCGGGAGAGGACCGCCCCTGGCTCGACGGTCTCACCGATGCGCAGAAGGAAGCCGCCGGAGCGCCGGAGGTGAACCTCTGGGTGACGGCGGGAGCCGGCACGGGGAAGACGAAGGTCCTCGCCGCGCGCTACCTTCATCTGCACCTCTGCGAGAACGTCCCGATCGCGAAGCTCCTCGCGATCACGTTCACCGAGAAAGCGGCGGACGAGATGCGCGCGAGAATCGCCGAACGGCTCCGCGCCCACGGCCGGCTCGATTCCCTCCGCGAGATCTCGCACGCGCCGATCCACACGATCGATTCGCTCTGCTACCGGATCGTCCGCGAGCACGGCGAGGCGGCCGGTCTGGAACCGGCGGCCGAGGTTCTCGATCCGGTCGACGCGGAGGAGTGGCAGGAGAAAGTCTGGATCCGCGTTCTCGATTGCTGGTGGGAGTCGCGGCGCGAGGACGCGCTTCGTCTCTTCCGCGCGCTCCCGTGGAGGGTCGGCGCCGCGCACGCGGGGGGGATCGACCCGTGGCCTCTCTTCTCTCTCCTTCGCGCGATCCGGACGGCCGGGCGCCGGCTCGAGGAGGTTCCATTCGTTCCCGAACTCGAGCCGGAGCGCCGCGCGGTCGTCCGGTCGCTCGAGGAGCTCTTTCCGGAGATCGAGACGCTTCATGCATCCACCGTTCCGGTCGCGACGAAGGAGAAGCTGGCGGCCCTTCTCGCGCTCCGGGGCGTCCCCCCCGACCGGCGGAGCGCCGCGTTCGCGGAAGCGAGGGCCGCCGTGAGCCGCGTCGTGGCGAAGGCGGCGAAGGAGGCGGTCGGGGGCGCGATCGATCGTCTCGATCGCTGGGCGTCGATCGAGGAGGAGGCGCGCCTCGAGGGCCCGCGGCGCCTCCTCGGCGAGCTCGTCGCCGACTTCCATCGTTCCTTCGCCGAGGAGAAGAGGAAGGCGGGAGTGATGGACTTTCTCGACCTCGAGGAGGGGGCGCTTCGCATCCTCGAGAATGAAACCGCCGCGCGGGAGATCCGCTCGCGCTACGCGTACCTCCTTCTCGACGAGTGTCAGGACACGAACGAGCTCCAGCTCCGCATCGTGCGGCGTCTCCAAAACCAAAGGCGCCTCCTCGCCGTCGGCGACGCGAAGCAATCGATCTACGCCTTCCGCGACGCGGACGTCACCGCCTTTCTCGCGATGAACGAGGAGCTCGGCGATTCGGCCCGGCGGGTCGAGCTCGACTCGAACTTCCGAAGCCGCCCCGAGATTCTTCGATGGGTCAATCTTCTCTTTCCGAAGATCTGGGGCGCGAACGACGCGATGCGAGTTCCCTACCTGCCCCTCGAGCCGTCGGAGACCAAGACCTATCCTCCGAAAGAGCGCCCGTCGGTCGAGATCCTCTTTGTCGAGGGAACCGACATCCGGGAAGCGCGCGAGCGCGAGGCCGGGCTTCTCGCCGACCGCCTCCGGGAGATCCATCGCGAGCGGCTCGACGACCTCGCCTACAAGGACATGGTGCTCCTCCTCCGGAGCACGTCCGATCTCCAGGTCTACGAGCGCGCGCTCCGCTCGCGCGGGATCCCGACGGCGGTGGCGGTCGGGCGCGGGTTCTTCCAGACGCGCGAGGTGACCGATCTCCTCGCCGGGCTCGCGCTCGTCGACGATCCGTCCGACGATCTCGCGCTCGCGGCCGCCCTTCGCTCCCCTCTCGCCGGCCTCGCGGACGAGGATCTCGGGCTTCTGCTCATCGGACGGAAGGAACACGGGCCTTCCCTGTGGGACGAGATCCGCGGAGGGGAGAGGCTCTCCTCGCTTTCGCCGCGCGGTCGGGAGAAGGCGGCTCGATTCGCGGAGCTCCTTCAGGATCTCCGATCGCTTCGAGGGCGGGTCCCGCCCTTTCGTCTTCTCGAGCGGCTCGTCGAGGAAACCCGGTACATCGACGCGCACCTTCTTCTCGCCGACGGGCTTCGCTTCCGCGCGAACGTGAGGAAACTCCTCGAGCTTGCGCGCGGCCTCGAGGAACGGGAGGAGCTTTCGCTCCCCGAAGCGATCCGCACGCTCGAGCGTTTTCGCTACACGAGATTGCGAGAGCCGGAGTCTGCGGTCGACGTCGAGCGGGACGCGGTCCGGCTCTTCACGATCCACGGGGCGAAAGGGATGGAGTTTCCGCTCGTCGCGGTCGTCGATCTCGGGCGGAAGCCGCGCGTTGACCGCCCCGCGTTTCTCTATCGGAAGGAGCTTGGGGTCGGCGTCCGCGAACGGCCGAAGAGAGGCGCGAAAGAAATCCGGCCGTTTCTTTATGCGGAAATCGATCGGCGCGCGAGGAGCTTCGCCGAGGCGGAGGAGATTCGTCTTCTCTATGTCGCTCTCACGAGGGCCGAGCGGCATCTCATCCTCTCCGGATGCCGGACTGAACGCGCGGAGGGATGGCTCGCGCGCGTGGAGGACGCGATCCCGGTCCCGAGGGAACCCGGAGTCCACGCGATCGAGGGGGTGCCGGTCGAGGTGCTCGGACGGGCGCCGGCCGGCGCGCGCGAAGGGCCTCCTCTTCTCCCCTCGGCGGTCGCCGCGGATCCCGGGCGTTACGGGAAGGGAGCGGATGCGGCGAGGGTCGAGCGCGCCGCGTCCAGGCTCGCGGCTCCGCCGCTCGAGGCGGGAGCGGACGAGGACGGGCGCACGGTGACCGCGGTTCAGGCGTTCGTCTCGTGCCCGCGGCGCCATCGGCTTTCGAGGCGGTTCCCCCTGCCGCGGCGCGCATCGGGCGGCGAGGAAGGGAGCGCGCGCGTCGGGACGGCGTTCCACCGGCTGATGGAAGCGCACTGGAACGGCCGCGCGGCGGAAGAGCCGGTAATCGAACCCGAGCTTCTCGCGTGGAAGGAGCGCTTTCTCTCGTTTCCCGAGATCGCGCGGCTCGACCGCGCATCGGGCCCGGAGGGGGAGGTCTCGTTCGCGGCGAAGGTCAGCGGGCGCCCGCTCCGCGGCGTTCTCGATTTCTTGGCGCGCACCGAGCGCGGCTTCTTCCTCGTCGATTACAAGACCGACCGCGCGTCTCCCGCGGAGATCCTCGTGCGGTATCGAGTATCTTTAGGTCTTTATCGTTGGGCCGTGCGGGTTCTCGTGCGGGAGGCGAGTCCGGTCGAGGCGGCGATCTACGCCGCGAGGAGCGGCGTCCTCCTTCCGGTCGCGGACGGCGAGGCGGAAGCGGCCGAGGCTCTCGCCCGCTACGACCGCGCGGAAGCGGAAGGGGACTTCCCGGCGACCCGCAACGACGCCTGCCCCTTCTGTCCCCACCGCCGAGGCTGCCCCGCCTTCGACGCGTAGCGCGCTTCTTTCGCGATCCGTTCGAAAACGGAAAAAACGTCGCGAGGAAGCCCCCGTCTTTCGAAAACAGCGTATACTTAAAGGTGACGCGGGCGTTGCGCGCCGCGTCGCCCGCGGCGAGAACGAGTCCCGACGCGGCGGGCGAGCGAGAGGAGCGTCTCCCCAGGGGGAGGGAGTTCCGATGTTGTCGGACGCGCTGAACCTCAAGACGGAGCAGATCCCGAAGAACCACCTCTGGCGGCATTCGATCACCGTCGACCCGACCGAGAAGCCGGAGGAGATCGCCGAGCTTCTCGAGGCCCTGATCGACGGGCTGACGGACGGCGAGGAGGGGTTTCTCCATCCGTACATGGTCGTCCCCGAACGGTCGGTCGACCGGCGTTTCTTCGAGGCGATTGAGAACGCCGAGTGCCCGCGCTTCCCTCTCGCGGGAACGTTCGGGATCTCGGAAGGAGCGCGTTGGGCGAACCGGCCCTTCGTCTTTCGGATCGCGGATCCGTCGTTGATCGGATCCTACGTCGCCCGCTTCTGGGGGAGGGGGATCTTCGCGATCTTCTTCTCGTCGCTAAAGCCGATCGAGTTCTTCTCGATGATCCGATCGTTCGGCATCGTCCGGCGCGAGGGGGGGAGCCTTCTCTGGGCGCCCTTCTGGAATCCGCGGAGCTTCGAGCGGTTCCTCACGGATTCGGACGCGAAGAGGACGGACACGGTCTTCCGCCGCATCGCCTACTACCTCGCCGAGGGGGAGGGGGGCGCGATCGTTCGCGTCTACTGCCGCGGCGAGGAAGGTCCCTGCTAGCCTGGACTATGCACGCGTTTTCTACTGCGGCCGCGGATCGCGGCCTCAAGAGGCCTCCCTTCCGTCGCCGCTTCCTCAACAGGGACCCGTGGCGCGCTTGGATCTTGTCGCGACGGTTACGAGCGACAAGTCCTAGCGCGCCGGGGGGGGCCGAGACTACGTTTCCGGGAGCGGCTCGTCCAGGTCGGCCTCTCGGCACGCGCTCCACGTCCTCGCGGCGAAAACGCGTGCATCACCCAGGGTTTGGCGGACACGGAATCGTGGATCAGGTCCCGAAGCCAACCACGAGGCAGGATCTCAAGTTCCCAAAATAAGAAGGGTGAGAGAGAGGAAGACGAATCGGCTCGCCTCGAGTCCTGCAGTTCCGGGCCGAACCTACGCCGCGTAGCCCGAAAGAACTCTCGAAGTGCGTCGTCGCCTCCCAGGCGATCTCTCACCCATGAAGCGCTATCAGTATAGATGCGCCTTCGAGAGGGTGGCAAGACCTTTTCTCGGTTTTTTTTGTGAAATGCGGACGGCGTGCCTCGTACGGGGTCTTCGCACCTCCGTTCGGCGATTGGCCGCGAGTAGGCACGCCGTCTCGAACGACCGATGTCTTCCGTGAGTCAGTATATCCGCGGTTTTCGCGACTGCCGAGCCCGCCGGCCCGCTTTTCCGTTCGGGAGGGACCGACTTGAAGCTTCTTGTCAAAGGGGCCTTGTAACGCGCTGATTTCTGGAAGGGTGGGGCGCGCGTCCGATTAGGGGACCGAGTCCGTGAGGGCCAGCTCCTCGAGGAGGGCCCGCGCCTCCTGATAGTTCGGGTCGAGCTCGAGGGTCGTCCGGAGGGCTTCTTCCGCCCCGGCCCGCTCCCCGGCGGCGGCGAAGAGAAGGCCGACGTTGAAGTGGATCTTTGGGTCCTGGGGGGCGAGCCGGAGGGCGTTCCGGTAGAAGCGGAGCGCTTCCTCAAGGCGCCCTTGCCGCGCGAGGAGCGATCCGAGGTTGAGGTGCGCGTCCTTTCGGGCGGGATTCCTCTCGAGGAGGGTGCGGTAGACGTGCTCCGCTTGCGAGGGGGCATTCAAGGCCTCGAACTCCAAGGCCAGGTTATATCGCGCGTCGTCGCGCGCCGGGTCGGCCTCCAGAATGACCTCGTACTGATGGACGGCCTCCTCGTGCCGGCCGAGCGCGGAGGCCACGAGCGCGATCCCGAAGCGCGCCTCGAGCATCCTCGGGCGGAGGCGAAGCGCTTCACAGAAGGCCGCTTCGGCGTTCTCGAACTCGCTCAGCTTGTAGAGGGCGAGCCCGAGATCGGCGTGGACGTCCGGGACTGGAAGGTACGCGGCCCATCCGGGGTCGAGCGCGAGCGACGCGCGGATCAGATGCGCCGCCTCGCGGTAGGCCCCGCCGCGGTAGGCGTCCAGCCCGAGCCGGTAGGTCGCCTCGGGCGCGTACCGGTTCTTCGCGAGCGTGTCGGTGTAGAGCGTCGTGTCGTCTTTCCACGTCCGATTCCGAGCGACCGTGCCGAAGGCGAGGACGAGAACGAGCGCCGCGGTGACCGCCTCCCCCGGTTCGAGCCCCAGCTTCTTCCCGCGCCCCACGATGCGGCCTCCCCAGCGATCGAGGAGCGCCGCCGCCGCGACGAGAAACCCCGCCGAGGGGAGATAAAGGAACCTCTCTGCGCGGAACTGAAGAATCGGCAGGACGTTAAGAAAAGGAAGTAAGGTGATTCCGAGCCAGAGGAGGCCGAAGGGGACCTCGATCCGCTGCCGCCCCAGCCGAAGGAACCCGACCACGACCGCGGCGAGAAAGAGAAGGGAGAAAAAGACCCCCGGCTCGAGAGCCGAGACGGAAAGGCGAACCGCGTCGTTCGTGTGGAGCGGGTGGGGGAGGAAGAGGAGCCGGACGTACCCGGCGATCACACGGAGCATGGTCGGCGCGAGAACCGCGGTGCCCGCGTCCTGCGCCGCGCCGGTCCCGACCGTTCCGAGCGCCGACAAGCGGAGCGCGGCGTACGCGAGCGCGAGAAGGAAGAAGGATCCCTCGCGCCTCCACGAGAAAAACGGCTCGTCTTCTTTGCGGAGACGCGCGCGGACGAGAAGAACGAGAAGAGGGAGGACGATCGCGCACTCCTTCGAGCCGAGAGCGAGGGCGCCGGCCGCGAGGCTCCCGACGGCGTAGGCGCGGTGCTCCCCCCATCGCGTGTAGAGAAGGAGCGCGGCGATCACGCCGAGCGCGGAGAGAAGCCCGCCTCGTCCCGAAATCCACGCGACCGCCTCGGTGTGGATCGGGTGGACGGCGAAGAGGAGCGCGGCGAGAAGGGGAACGCGGCTCCGCGCGAAGAGGCGGCGGAGAAGAAGAAAGAGGAGGAGCGAGGCTGCCGCGTGGAGAACGGCGTTCGTCGCGTGATATCCCGCGGGGCGCTTTCCGTAGAAAGCGTGGTCGATCGTGTACGAGATCGAAGAGACCGGGCGGAAGTAGCCCCCCTTCCCCGTGGAGGACGCTTCCCGGAATGTCCAGGCCGGCTTCGCGAACGCCCGCGCGAGCTCGGTTCCCGAGCGAAGGAGCGCCTTCCCCTCGACGATCGCCGCCCGATCGGTCCCGACGAACCCGTTCGAGAGAGTGTTCGCAAAGGCGAGGAGCGCGAGGAGCACGACGAGAACCGCCTGGACCAGGATCTCGCGGCGCTCGACGGATGGGAGCACGGGGCGGCTCTCCTTCTCCCGCTAGGGGCGAGGGACGAGGAGAGTGTACGCTGAGGCGTGATCGTCTTCAAGGAAGGGGATCGCGTGGTTCGGGAGAAGCTCGTGCGGGCCGCGCTACCGGAACAGGCTCTTGATCCCTCCCCACGTCGTGTGCTCGACGGAGATCTCGCCGCACGCGTCGCATCCGATCCCGAACGCGCCGACGAGGCCGCATCCGGCGGCCGCCGCGCACGGAGAGTCCGCGCAGAGCGTGAAATCTCCATTCTCGGGATCGCAGAAGAGAGGATCGGCGGAGAAGTTCCCGTTCTGGCCGTGCTGATCCGCGATGCAGCCGACCCAATCGCCGCCGGCGTTGCCGTAGACGTTCGCGCACTGAAGCGTCGCGGTGGACTGATTCACGCAGGAAACCGCCTCACCCTCCGCACTCAACGCGAGAATCGTGTTCTCGATCTGGGGGTCAGACCCCCGGTAGGAGTAAAGGCCTCCCCCCTCTACTGTCCCTGCATTCCCATAGATCGTGCAGTTCCGAATCACGGGATCCGAAATCAGCTCCGCGACCACCCCCCCACCAACCGGCGCGCGGTTCCCGAAAACGAGGCATCCTTCCATCTGCGTGTCGGCGTCCTCGTAGAAATGGATCCCCCCACCAATCTGCTGCGCCTCATTCCTCGATATCTCGCAGTTCTGCACCAACGTCGTCGATCGGTCGACACGCACACCGCCGCTTTTCGCCGCTCGGTTCTCCGTCACGATACAGTCAATGAGACGGGACCGCGGGCCGTTGCATTGGAGGAAGAGAATCCCTCCCCCCTGACCTTGAGTCGAATTCCCCCGAAACGTACACTCGATGAAGCCGGTTGAGTTGTCGAACGCGCGAACGCCTCCGCCATTCCCCTGGGCGGAATTGTTCAGGAATACACACCGGCGGAAACTCCCAAAGCTATCCTCACCAGCGAGAGCACCGCCGCCCCAGTTGTCTGCCTGGTTCTCTTCGAAGACACAGTCCACGAACTGCGGCGATGAGTTGTAGATACCCGCCCCGGCACCCCGATAGGCTCTGTTGGAACGAAAGACACACGCCTCCACACGGGAGGACGCAGACAAGTAGCAGACAATGCCTCCCCCCAACCAATCGGCTCGATTCTCCGTCAGGACGCAGTTCCGGATGAGAGGAGAGGAACCTTGGAGGAAGACGCCGCCCCCATGATGGTCCGGATGGCTTCCCTCCGCGTGCCCCCCCGTGAGCGTCAATCCCTCGATCGTCGCTTGGTTGTCGACGACCTCGCCAATCAGCACCCTGCCGACGCCCCGCGCGTCGATCGTCGCGCAGGTCGGGTCGCCGGTCGCGCTCCGCAGACAGACTCCCGACTTCATGTGGATGTTCCGCTCGACGTACACCCCACAGGATAGCGAGACCGTATCCCCCGCCGCCGCCGAGTCGATCCCCGCTTGAATCGTCGGCGCGTCGCCGGAACCGTCGGGGAGGATGTGCCAGGTGCGGGCGAGAGGGGAATCGGCTGTGAGAAGGACGGCGGCGAAGAGGACGAGCGAGCGGCGCATGCCATGCCTCCTTCTCAGCGAACGAGGATCACGCGCTTCGTTTCGGCGGGATCGCGATCCGCCGCGCGGACGAAGTACACCCCCGCGGCAACGTCGCGCCCCGCTCCGTCCTTGCCGTCCCAGAGGATGCTTCCCTCCGCGCCCGGGGCGGCGAGCGCGCGCACGAGCCGGCCCGCGAGATCGAACACCTCGATCGTCGAGGAAGCGTTTCCGGGGAGCGAGTACCAAAGGACCGCGCGCCCATTCGCCGGGTTCGGCGACACGAACACGCCGAACGCGCGGCGCGGAAGCGGTCCGGACTCCGCCACCGCGGTCAGCACGCACCCCTCTCCGAACGCACCGATCGGCCCGCAGCCGGGCGCGTTCAGGCAGGGGGAAGCGGCGTCGAGCGTGAAGTCGCCGTTCTCGGCGTCGCAGGAGAGCGGATCGGCGGAGAAGTTGCCGGCCACCCCGTGCTGGTTCGCGACCCACCCGATCCAATCTCCTCCTTCGTTGCCGAAGAGGTCGCAGCACTCCAGCACGGGCCCGAACGGATCCGAGAAACTAGAGATCGCCTCTCCTCCGAGGCCGAACGCCAGAATGCTCGAGGTGATGGTCGGTGGATCGCAAGACCCATACTCCTCGCCGTACCCATTGGCGTAGATGCAGCTCCCCTCGTCAGTCGAGGCGTTCCCGAAGAACGTGCATTCCTCCACCTGAAGCGGGTTGGGGAGACAAGGGAGGTCGTCGGCGAAGGAGTAGGTGAGATACAACCCGCCGCCTGTCCATGCGTCGTTCCCGACGAACACGCATCGTCTCGCCACGATCGGCTCTTCCGTAATCGCGTAGCAGGAGTAGACCCAATACACCCCACCCCCCATCCAGCTCGCGTGGTTCCCCTCGAAGAGGCAATCCTCGAACGTCGCATCGCCCCACTCGAAACACGCGGCGCCGCCGCCCGTTTGCGCCCGGTTGTTCCGGAAGACGCAATCCTGAATCACGCCTCTCGGCTGGCCGCAGAAGAGCCCTCCGCCGAAGCCCGTCGCGGTCCCCCCGTTCGAGTCGAAGAAGCAGCCGCGGAGGCCAAGCTCCGGCGCTTCGCTCCCCGCCTCGACGTACGCCCCCCCTCCATAGCCTCCCGATCGGGTCGTGTTCGAACGAAAGACGCAGTCGCGAATCTCGGGGCCGCTTCCATGCGAGTAAAGGCCGCCCCCGCGGGCCGCGTGGTTCCCCTCCAGAACGCAAGTCCGGATCGTCGGAGACGATGAGGACGCGCATCGGATCGCGCCGCCGTACCAACCGAGCGCTGCGTCCGCGTATCCCCCCGTGATCGTGATCCCCTCGAGAACCGAAGCGCGCCCTTCTCCGGAACCGAAGAAGAAGCCGCGGTGCTGATCTTCAGCCGACCCCTGGCAATCCAGCACGCAGAGAGAGGGATCTCCACTCGCCGAGCGGACGACGATCGCTTTACCCATGAACTGGATGTCCCGGTTCCCGTCGCCTGAGTAGGTTCCGTTCCCGAGCGAGACCGTGTCCCCCGCCGCCGCCGAGTCGATCCCCGCCTGAATCGTCGGGGCGTCGCCCGTGCCGTCGGGGAGAATGTGCCACGTTCGGGCGCATGCGGAAGGGGAAGAAAAGAGGAGAGTGAAGAGAGAGAGAAGCCCTGCGGAAAGGGAAGAGCGCATCGCAAACCTCCGATCCTCCGCATGAGCGAAGAAGAACCCGAATCCACGTTTGCGCTGGAGATCTTAGACGCGAGATTATTCTACCCTTTCGGGCGCTCCGAGCCAATCTTTTTTGGTTTCAAGCAGTTACCGGATGAGGACGAGGCGGCGGGTCTCCTCGAGGCGGTCGAACCGAAGGCGATAGAGATAGACGCCGGAGGCGGCCCGGCGTCCGCCCGCGTCGGTCCCATCCCAGACCGCCTCGCCGGGACCTTCCGCCGCGTCGTCGTCGAGAAGGACGCGGACGAGCGCGCCGGAGAGATCGTGCACGGCGAGATGGGCGCGGCCCGCGCGCGGAAGGGAGAACGAGATCCGCGTCACGCCATTGAATGGGTTCGGGGCGTTCCACCCGAGAAGGAAGCGCGGGGGAGGTCCCGCGTCCTCCGGGATCCCGGTCGATTCGGCGACCGCGGCGATCCGCACGAGGCGCGGACTCCCGCTTGTCCCCCCCTCGGCGGCGTAGAGGTTTCCGAAACCGTTGAACGCGAGACCGTCCGATCCTTCAAGGCTCGAAAATCCGCTCGCGAAGAGAGTCGCGGTTCCGTCCGGCCCGACCCGCACGATCTCCTGCCGGGCGGGGTTCGCGACGAAGAGGTCGCCGCCGAAGCCGCCCCGCTCGTCGAACGCGAGGGCGGTGGCGCCGGAGAGAAGGGCAGCGTTTTCGGCGAACACGCTCCCCGCCCCGGTCGAATCGATGCGGAAGATCTTGTGATCGCCTCCGGTCGCGTAGAGCGCACGCCCGAAGGAATCGCCGTTCGAGAAGGCGAGACCGCGGACTCCGGAGAAGGAACCGGCGAACGGGGTCTTCGTTCCGCTCGCGCCGACCGCCCAGATCGAGTCTCTCGACGAAGCGCCGGCGTACGCGAGCCCTCCGAACGCTCCGATCGTGTCGACGGCGAGCGCCCATCCGCTCGTCGCGCTCGGGAACGACGCCACGAGCCGCACGAGCCCGGCTTCCTCTCCGTCCGCCGCGAGACGAAAGATTCTCGATCGGTCGGAGACGAGAAGGTCGCCCCCGAAGGCGCCGCCCGGGCGGTCCCACGCGAGCGCATCCGGCCTTCCGATGAGCGAGTCGGCGAGGATCGTCTCGACGAAGCCCCGGTCGTTCCACAGAAAGACTCGATCCCGCGTCCGGTCTCCCACGAGGATCCTTCCGTTCTTTCCTCGGTCGAGAGAGACCGGGCGATCGAGATTCCGGTTCGGAAGCGTCTCCGCGTAGAACCCGGGCGGAACCGCGATCGGTCCCGTCCCCTCGTCGGTCCGGAAGAAGAACGAGAAGCGCGCGCCGAGCGAATCGCCGGAGAGATCGCGCGCGCTCGCCTCGATCGTCACCGTGTACGTCGTGTGGTCGGCGAGATCGGAGGCGGGCGTGAGATGAAGCGTCCTCTCCGTCCAGGAGGTCGCGTAGGCCGCGGCGGGGGAGATGTCGAGCGCGGCCTCGACCGACGCGCGGTCCATCGGTTCGGTGAAGGTGATCGCGATCCGCGGGCGGAGCGTGGGGATCGCCTGGTCGTGCGCCGGCCAGGTCGCCTCGATCCACGGCGCGAGGTCCGGGGGGGACGCCGCGAGAAGGGCCGCCGAGAGGCCCCTGATCACGATCGGAACGACGCCGCTCGAGGGGATCGCGAAGCTCCTTTCGCTGAGGAGGTCGTAGACGGTCCCGCCCGGAAGGTCCGGGTCGACGAGGAGCGTGTCCGCATCTCCCTTCGTGTTGAGGAGGACGAGGACGGTTGCTTCACCCGGCAACTTTCGATAGTAAGAATAAATCCCGGCCCGGTTCGCGCTCTGGATCTCCGTCTGCCCGCCGCGGCGAAGGGCCGGGAACTGCCCGCGAAGGCCGTTCAGTTTGCGAATCCATCGGTAGAGGGGAGCCGTCTGGTCGAAGTTGTCCCCCTCCGAGGGGCCGAAGTCCCACGATCCATCCCACATGTCCTCGCGGTTCCACGGGTCGCCCCCGCCGTCGAACTCCTGCTCGGTCCCGTAGTAGAGGCACGGGATGCCGATCGAGGTGTAGAGCCACGCGAGGGCGACGCGCGCCTTCGCCTCGTCCCGGGCGGCGGCGGAGCCGAAGCCCATGAACCGCGCGACATCGTGGTTGTCGAGGAAGAGGACGAGGCGGTTTCTCGCGCTCGGATCGTAGTGGACCGAGTCGGCGTACTGCCCGGAGAGCCACTCGGTCGCGCCGCCGTCGCGGAAGACGGCGTTCGTCGTGAAGTGCATCGGGAAACGGAGAACCGAGTCGAGCGCGAAGGGACCGCCCGCCTTCGTTCCGGTGTAGATTCCGTTCTTCGAGTTCGAGCCGTCGAAGACCTCGCCGAACTGGAAGAAGCGCTCCTTGCCGAGCGAATCGGCGGCGAAGGCGCGGACGGCGGGGGCGAACTCCTGCCAGAAGGAAAGCTCGACGTGCTTCACCGTGTCGATGCGGAAGCCGTCCGCGTCGGTTCTCTCGATGAGCCAACGGTGGGCGTCGATGAGCGCGCTCCGCACCGCCGGCTCTTCGGTGCGGAAGTCGTCCAAGCCGAAGAGCTCGCCGAGGATCTGCTCCGGATCGACCCAATTGGATATGTGTCCATTGTTGTGGTACCAAGAGAGATTGTCGAAGGGGGGCGCGGTCTTGTTCGACGCGTTCTTCCATCGAAGGACATAGGCGCCGGGATTGCGAAAACCCGGATAGTCCGGGTCGGCCGAGTCGATCAGGTCGCCGCCGTGGTTCGCGATCACATCGAGGATCACGTTGAGGCCGCGCGCGTGCGCCTCGTCGATCAGTGAACGGAGCGCCGTCTCGCCGCCGAGGTGCGGAGCGAACTGGTAGAAGTCCTGGATGTGATAGCCGTGGTAGGCGGCGTACGCGTTCTTCTGCACCGGCGAGATCCAGATCGATGTCGCGCCGAGGCCGCGGATGTAGTCGAGCTTCTCTTCGATCCCCGCCCAGTCGCCGCCGTGGATGCGCGCGCCGTCGGATGGGTCATAGGATCCCTCGATCGTGTTGTTCGAAGGGTCGCCGTCGAAGAAGCGGTCGGTCAGGATCTGGTAGATCGATTGGTCGCGCCAGTCGTCCGGCGACGGCGTCCCCGCTCCGACAAAGGGCGCGGCGGCGAAGAGCCCCGCCAGGAGCATTCCCGAAGCGCGCACGTGTTTCCTTTCCGCGGGGAGCGGGCATGGATCGACTCCCTTGGATTATAGCAGGCTCGCAGGGCCTCTGGACCGTTTCCGCCCCGGCGATCGCGTGACGGACCGCGTGAACCGTATGACTTCGGGAACGGAGAGCTCCGGAGCCGGGGGGCAGGGCTCGCTTGCTCAAACATGCCGCGCGCGGCGCGCGGCAACTCGCCGCTCTGCCTCCCCCCCGTCTCCGGAGCAAGACAAACCTGGGCGCCTGAGACCCGCCGTCCGACGGCCTGTCGAGCGGGGAATGCGCGATTCGATATCCTACGGTTCCTTGCGTCTCCTCAGAAGGTCCCAAGCGAGCGTGAAGACGCCGGTCTTTCGTTGGAGAAGGATCCAGAGAGGCACGGTGGCGGCGGCGAGGATCCCTCCGCGAACGAGCCCCATCCCGATGTCGCCGGCGAGCGTCGCTTCGGTCGGCGGGAGGAGCCGGAAGAGAACCGCGACTATCATTGCGACATAAAGCGTCGGCGCGTAGGTCTGGAAGACCGCTCCCGCCGCGCTCCGCCCCCCCTCCGGCACGAGGCGGAGCGCGTAGCCGAGGAGGATCGTGCCGTAGAGGAATTGGCAAACCGCCGCCCCTGCCGCGACCCCCTCGATTCCGTACCGCTTCGCGAGGAGCGAGGTGAGGACCGCCTCGACACCGACGATCGCGAGCCCCCCGGCGAGAAGGACGCGCGTCCGGTTCACCGCGATCAGGAAGTAGCTCGAGAGGGACGCGAGCGAATAGAAAACCGTCCCGCAGAGGAGGATCCGCATCGGCGCGATCCCCGGGAGGAACTTCGGGAGGAGATGCTCGATCGGGATGTGGATCCAGAGGTAGACGAGCCCGAGGAAGAACGGAATGAAGATCGAGAAGGCGAAGGTGGGCTCCTTCAGCGTGCGCGCGAGCGAGCCGATCTCCCCGGTCTTTCCGTACTCGGCGAGGAAACGCGGGAAGATCGTGAAGCTCGCCGCGGTCGTCACGTACATCAGCATCTGCGCGACCGTAAACGCGATCCCGTAATACCCGAGCATTTCACGGCTCAAGAACGCGATGATGACGAGCTTGTCCACCTGGCGGAGAAGCACCTCGACGAAGAGATAGACGAGAATCGGCGCGCCGCGCCGGAGGAGCCGCCACTTCTCGCCGAGGTTCCAGCGAAATCCGAAGCGCCAGTCGGAACGCGCGCGGAGCACGGCGAGCGTGACGAGATTGGACGCGATGAGCGCGACGAAGAGCCCGTACACGCGGAAGAGAAGCACGAACGGGATCGAGAGCGCGAGGTTGGAGATCCCTTGGACCGCCCAGCCCTCCGCGGGGGGGCCGATCCTCTGCTGCGCGCGAAAGAGATTGTAGTGAAGGAAAATCTGGTTCTCGATGAGAAGCGCGATCCCGGCCGCGGGGAGAGCGAAGCGCGTGAGGGGCGTGTAGCTCTTCCAGTTCAGGAGATCGACCGCGATAAGCGCAAGAAGAAAGAACGACGTGAAGCCGAGCACCGCCGTGAAGCCGCTGTCGCGATACCCCCATGCCTTCTCCCGCTCCCCTTTCCCGATATGAAACGGGATCTCGCGGTCCATCCCGTTCAGAATGCCGAAGTGGACGTACGCCCCGAGCTCGTAGATCAGGAGGAGCGCGATCCACTTCCCGTACTCGGTCGGCCCGAGGATGCGCGCGACGATGAACCCGCGCACGAGCGTACAGAGCCTGGCGACGTACTGACTCCCGGCGTAGCGCGCCCAATCGAGGAGGACCTGCCTGCGGCTCACGCGACCTCCCGATAGAAGCGCCCGCTCTCGGGGAGGAGGGCCGCGGTCGGACAGACGCGGAAGCACTCCGCGCAGCCGGTGCACGTCTCCTCCGCGAAGACGAGATCGAGGCCGGCGAGGAGGAGCGCCTCGAGCGGGCAGACCGCCACGCACGCCGCGCAGGAGAGGCACTTCTCCCGGTCGATGCGTAGAAACGGCTGCGCGCCGATCCTTTGCGTCAAAAGAAAATCCTCCGGTTCGAGAATCCGGCGAGGATGGGAAGCGCCGCCCGCACGAAGTCCCCCGGGAAGGAGAGGGCCGCGGCGAGAGAGGCGACCTTGCCGCCCCCGGCGCGGGCGCGGAAGAACTTCTCCATCCCCTCCCAAATCCTCTCGAGATCCTTGTCCCCGTATTTCCTGAAGAGCAGATCGGCGAGCGCGAGGAAGCGGTCGTTGCTCGTCCCGACCGTGCGCTTCCATTCGTCTTCGTAGCGGGAAAGGGCCTCGCGCGTGACCTCGCCGCGGGCGAGCGCCTCCGACGCGGCGCGCCCCGCGAGATCCCCCGCCTCGAGCGCGTTCATGATGCCGCCCCCGGTGAGCGGGTTCCCCTGATGCGCCGCGTCCCCGGCGAGCGCGATCCCGTCGCCGACGATCCGCTCGAGCGAGCGCGAGCGGCACGCCGCCCCCGCGATCGTCTCCGCGATCTCCGCTTCCGGATCGAAGCGCGCGAGGAAGCGCTTCAAGAAAACCGACGCGGGGACACGCTCCGCTCGCGAGGGGTCGACGCCGAGCCCGACGTTCCATTCGTTTCCGCCGCGCGGGAACGCCCACGCGTACCCGCCCGGCGCGACCGACGACCCGAAATGGAACTCGAGCGTGCGGTCGCATGCGCGCTGCGAGCGAAGCCGAACCTCGATGCAGCTGAAAAGCTCGTCCGATCGCCAGCCGGACTCGAGGCCGGCCCACCTTCCGACGAGCGACTCGATCCCGTCCGCGCCGATCACGACCCGCGCCTCCGCTTCCCAATCGTGTTCCTTCTCGCGGAAGCGGACGCCGCGCGCCGATCCGTTACGCTTCAAGAGGCCGATCGCTTGGCACGCGGTGCGCACCTCGGCCCCCGCGCGTTCCGCGCGGTCGGCGAGCCCTCGGTCGAAGCGCGCGCGGTCGAGCATGACGCCGATTCCGGGCGTCGCCTTTTCGAACACCGTTCCGCGCGGGCTCACGAAGCGCGCTCCCTCGATCGAAAGCGCGATCCACGATTCGTCCACCGGAACGAAACGCGCGATCTCGTCGCGGGGGCCGGTCGCCTCCGCGCAGCGCACCGGATGCCCGATTCGCGGGCGCTTCTCCGCGAGAAGCACGCGATGCCGCGCCTCGGCGAGACGAAGAGCCGCGATCGACCCGGCCGGCCCGGCCCCGATCACGATCGCGTCGTAGACATGTTCGCCGTTCGCCATCCGGTTCTCCCTGTCGGTCGCCTGCATTATAATAGAAGACCCTTCCCCGCAGGGGAACCGCCGAGGCCGCTCCGGGGTACGAACGGAGCGGAGGAGGGAAGCGTACCGGTTTCGGCGGGGGGAGAAGGGCCTCGCCCCGTCGAAACGGGCCCGTTTCCCCATTTCAAAAGGGGTTGACAGAAGCGGCCCGGTCGGCGAAACTTTCCGCCTACATGTTGTTCGTATTCAACGGCGGGGTCTCCGCCGGATCGAACCAAGAGAAGAGAAAGCCAAGGCCGTGATCGAGGTCCGACATCTGTCCAAGAACTTCGGCTCCACCGTGGCGGTGAAGGACGTCTCGTTCGACGTCTCCCGCGGAGAGGTGCTCGGCTTTCTCGGGCCGAACGGCGCGGGCAAGAGCACGACGATGCGCATCCTCACCGGCTACATCCCGCCGACGGAGGGGACCGCGCGCGTCGCCGGCCACGACATCCTCGAGGATTCCCTCTCCGTGCGACGCCGCATCGGCTACCTCCCCGAGTGGGCCCCCCTCTACGGCGACATGGAGGTCATCGACTTTCTCCGCTTCATCGCGGACATCCGCGGCATCCCGCCGGGCGAGACCCGCGAACGGATCGCGCGCATGGTGAAGGTGTGCGGCCTCGAGAAGGTCGTAGGGCGCGTGATCCACCATCTCTCGCGCGGATACCGCCAGAGGGTCGGGCTCGCGCAGGCGATGATCCACGACCCGGACATCCTCATCCTCGACGAGCCGACGAGCGGGCTCGATCCGAACCAGATCATCGAGATCCGCGAGCTGATCAAGGAGATCGGGCGCGACAAGACCGTGATCCTCTCCACGCACATTCTCCCCGAGGTCTCTCAGACGTGCGGGCGAGTCCTCATCATCAACGAGGGGAGCCTGATCGCATCGGGCGCCCCCGAGGAACTTGCCGGCCGGTTCGAGGGGAGAGGGGTCGTGCAGCTCGCGGTTCGCGGCGCCCCGCGCGAGACGATCGAGACGATGCTCGCCGCGGCGCCCTTCGTCGATAGGGTTCGCTCTCTCCACTCGACCGGAGACGGGCTTCATCATTTCACCATTCAAGGAAAAGAGGCGGGCGGCCTCGGGGAGAAGCTCTTCCGGCTCGCGGTGGAGAGCTCCTGGACGCTCGCCGAGCTTCACGTCGAGGCGGCCACGCTCGAGGACGTCTTCCGGCGCCTCACGCGGGGGGAGAACGGGTGAAGAACACCTGGACGATCACCAGGAAGGAGTTCCGGAGCTACTTCGACTCGCCGGTGGCGTACATCTACATCACGTTCTTCCTCATGCTCTCCTCGTGGCTCTTTCTCCGCGGTTTCTTCCTCGTCGGCCAGGCGTCGATGCGCGGCTTCTTCGGCATCCTTCCCTGGCTCCTTCTCTTCTTCGTTCCCGCGGCGACGATGCGCCTCTGGGCGGAAGAGAAGAAGCTCGGGACGATCGAGCTCCTCATGACCCTCCCGGTCAAGGATCACGAGGTCGTTCTCGGTAAGTTCCTTGCGAGCTTCTTCTTCCTCACGGTGACGCTCGCCCTCACCTTCTCGCTTCCGATCCTGATCTCCGTCCTCGGGGATCCGGACGGAGGGGCGATCTGGGGGGGATACATCGGCGCGGTCCTTCTCGGCGCGTCCTTCCTCGCGATCGGGCTCTTCGTCTCGAGCCTCACCGAGAACCAGATCGTCGCGTTCATCATCGGGATCACGCTCATCTTCGCCTTCTTCATCGTGAGCGAGGAGTTCGTCCTCTACAACGCGCCGCGCCCGCTCGTCCCGATCCTGAAGTTCCTCGGGCTCGGGGCGCACTACGATTCGATCGGGCGCGGGGTAATCGACTCGCGCGACGTGATCTACTATCTATCGGTCATCGGGTTCTTCCTGTTTCTCAACATCCGCTCCGTCGAGAGCCGGAAGTGGAAATAGGCCATGGCGGGTGATCGCACCAGGCTCGGAACGAGCTCGCTTCTTCTCGTCGGGATCGTTCTCGCGGTTCTCATCGTCGTCAACCTCCTCTCGGTGAACCGCTTCGCGCGGATCGATCTTACGGAGAACAAGGAGTACACGCTCTCGGAGTCGACGAAGCGGATGCTCCGCGGTCTCGACGATGTCGTGAGCATCAAGGTTTACTTCTCCAAGAACCTTCCCACCTATCTGGTCACGCTGAACCAGGCGGTACGGGATCTTCTGGACGAGTACCAGGCGTACGGGAAGGAGAACCTCCTTGTCGAGAGGGAGGATCCGGCGGACGATCCGGAACTCGAGCAGCGCTGCCGCGTCCTCGGCATTCCAGAGGTACAGCTTCAGATCTTCGAGAAGGACAAGGCCGAGGTGACGAACGCGTATCTCGGGATCGCGGTCCTTTACGAGGATCGAAGCGAGGTGATCCCGGTCGTGCAGGGGATGGAGAACCTCGAGTACGATCTCACGGCGGCGATCCTGAAGGTCTTCCGGAAGGAAGAGAAGGTGGTCGGCTTCCTCGTCGGAAGCGAAGGACCGACCCTCGAGAAAGGCCTCGCGGGCGTGAAGGGGGCTCTCGAGCGCCAGTATCGCGTGGTCCCGATCGATCTCGCGCGCGGCGGGCCGATCTCGACGGATGTGCACACGCTCATCGTCGCGAGCCCGAAGAACCTCTCCGACGCGGCTCTCTACGCGATCGATCAGTTCGTCATGCGCGGCGGAAAGCTCCTCGCCTTCCTCGATCCGATCGAGATCCCGGAGGGGAGCATCCAGGCGCTCGCGAAACGCTCGGGGCTCGAGAATCTGCTCGAGCGCTACGGCATCGAGGTCGGCGCGAACCTCGCGCTCGACGCCCGCTCGAACGCGAACGCGTCGTTCAGCCAGGGATTTCTCATGTTCTCGATGCCGTATCCGTTCTGGGTGAGGGTGCTTCCCGAGAATGCGGATCCGAACCATCCGATGGTGAACAAGCTGAGCGGGATCGTGCTCCCGTGGACATCGACCGTGTGCGCCGCGGCGGATGCCCCCGAGACGGTCTTAATCGACACGCTCCTCATGACGAGCGAGTTCGCGTGGATGAAGACGGGCGGCTACGACCTGAACCCGCAGCAGCGCTTCCAGGACGCGCCGCGCGAGCCGCAGGAGAAGCTACCGCTCGCCCTCGCGGCGTCGGGCATCTTCCCGAGCTTCTTCGAGGGGAAGCCGATCCCGACGATCGACGAGACGGACGGCGCGGCGGCCGGCGGCTCGGAGACGATTTCTCGGAGCGCGGAGACGCAGGTCGTCGCGGTCGGATCCGCGAACGGATTCCTCGACGACATGATCGGCCAGTTCCCGGCGAACCGTGTCTTCTTCCAGAACGCGGTCGACTGGCTCACGCTCGGCGACGATCTCATCGCGATCCGTTCGCGCGCCGCGGTCGACCGCCCACTCCGGGAGATCTCGGAGAAGGGGAAAGCGCTCGCGCGTTTCCTCGCCGTGTTCGGCGTTCCGATCCTCGTGGTCCTCTTCGGCCTCGTCCGCTTCCTGAGGCTCCGGAACCGGCGCGCCGCGGCGCTCGCCGCAGAAGAGAGGTCGGCATGAGAAGAAACCCGCTTCTCCTCGGGGGAATTCTTCTCGTTCTCCTCGGCATCATCGTTCTTCTTGCCCGCGGCGAGCGCAGCGGAACCCGGGTGAAGGGAGAATCGGGCGCGGATTTTCTCTATCCCGATCTCGACACGAGCCGCGTCGACCGGGTCGAGATCCGCACCGCGCGCGCCGCGGTCGATCTCTACCGCGAGGGCGGTCTCTGGAAGGCCGCCTCCGAGGACAGCTTCCCCGCCGATCCGGAAGTGGTCGGGAAAGCGCTCGCGGCGGCGAAGGACCTCTCGGCGCGCGAGATCGTCTCGCGAAATCCGGACAAGCACGAGATCTTCGAGGTGGACAGCGCGAGCGCCGTGGAGGTGATTCTCTCGGCCGGCGGAGCGCCTGCGGCTCGCTTCTTCGTCGGGAAGACGGGAGAGGATTTTCGGAGCACGTACGTCCGCGACGCCTCGCGGCCGATCGTGTTCCGGCAGATGGACCCGCTCCGGAGCATCTTCGACCGCGGAACGCGCACCTGGAAAGACAAGGCGGTCTTCCGTCTCGAAGAGGAGAAGATGGTCTCGCTCGAAATCGAAAAGGGAGGCGAGACGATTCGCTTGGAGAACCGCGGGGAGAGCGATTGGGCGGCGACGAAACCGGAAGGGCACCGTCCGATCGGAGCGCTTGGGGTGGCGCTCGCGCGCGGGCTCACGCGGCTCACTTGCATCGAAATCGTTCCCGCGTCCGATTTCCCGGAGACCGGCCTCGACGCGCCGGAGGCGATCGTGCGAATCGAGATGCAGGGCGAGCCCGACCGAACGCTCCTCATCGGGAGGGAGAAAGCGGAGGGCGGCGGGCGCTACGTGAAGCGCGCGGAGGACGATGTCCTCTTTCTCGTTCCCGAGGCGCGCGTCGCGAACTACTTGAGGCCGGCATCCGATCTCATTGAGCCGATTCCGCCCGACACGCTCGCCGCGCCCGAAGAGAAAGAGGAAGGGGCCGGCGAGGTTTCCGCGGATGAGTAAGGCGCGCCGCCCGAAGTCCCCCTCCGCGAAGAGACGCAGGGAGAGCAGGCATTCCTCCACGCGCCCGAGCTTCCCCGAAATCTACATGAAGATGGCCTTCCTGCTCGCGCGCCGGAGCACCTGCAAGCGCCTTCAGGTCGGCACGGTGATCGCCTCGGCC